>NZ_JBNAJY010000016.1:0-13178 GCF_052047595.1 Candidatus Pelagibacter sp. HIMB1715
TTTAATCCTAGAATAAAAGCAAGAATAAGAAAAAATAAACAAGTACTTAATAAAAAGATTGATAATTTTTTTGGTTGGGTAAAAGGTGCCAAACTTGTTGAACTTAAAGAATGTAATGTAGAGGAAGATCCAGTTCGACCAGAATTAGATAATGAATTTAGAACAGGATTTGGAAGAAAAATTTATGGTGTTGAGTATCAAGGCGAAATTCATGCTGTTATGTGTTTTGCTTATACTAATGAAATTCCCAAAAGTGTAGATGAACTTGAAAAATTAAGTACTGATGCTTTTTTACAAAGTGCAATGAGAGACCAAAATGGGGGTCAAATTGCTATTGCTTATACTGTATGGTCAAAGAAAAAGGGTGGAGGAAAGTTAATTGTAAAAGAAGTGTTTAAAAAGATAAAAAAATCTAATCATTTAAATAGATTAGTAACACTCTCACCTTTAACAGAAATGGCAACGAATTTTCATGAAAGAAATGGAGCAAAATTAGTTCAAATTAATGAAACTACACAAAATTTTGAATATAAAGTTATTTAACCATGAAGTTAAAAAAACTATTAATTCTTCTATTTTGTACTTTCTTTGTTTTACCGTATTCTATTGTCATGGCTAACGAAGAAGCAAAGTATGAGGTAGTAGATAAAAATGAAATTTATGAGATTAGAAAATATTCTGATCGTTTAGCAGTTGAAACCTCTAGAGCTGGAATAGATAGTAATTTTAGAAAATTATTTAATTATATTTCTGGAAGAAATGATGCTCAAGAAAAGATAGCAATGACTACTCCGGTTACTCAAGTCGAAAAAAATGGAAATATGACTATGCAGTTTTATTTACCTTCAAAGTTTAATTCAGATAATGTACCTAACCCAAGTAGAGATGATGTAAGAATAGTAAATATTGAAGGAGGATATTATGCTGTGCTTAGATATTCTGGTCGAGCTTCTGATGGAAATTTCATAAAACATAAAGAAATCCTAGAAAAAGAGTTAAACAAAAATAATATTTCAATTATAAGTCCACCTATTAGAGCTACATATGATAGTCCTTTTACCCTTCCAATGAATAGAAGGAATGAGGCAATGTATAAAGTGGAGTTTAATTGATGAAGTCAAAGTTTAAAGCAATGGTGTTATCTTGTATGGACCCAAGATTTCAACATTTAGTTCACAATCATTTAAAGAAAAAAAAATTAACTGGTAAGTACAGTGCTTTTACAATTGCTGGTGCAGCAGTAGGCGTTACACACAATAAATTTAAAAAATGGCATAATACTTTTTATGATAATCTTGGAACTTCAATACAGCTTCATAAAATAGAAAAGCTTATTGTTATTAATCACAAAGATTGTGGTGCTGCAAAAATTGCTAATGGAAAAAAAGAATTTACACCTGCAAATGAAAAAAAAATACACCAAGATTCATTCAATAAACTTAAAAAAGAAATTAAAAAAAGATTTCCAAAACTTAAAGTAGAATTAAATGTAATTGCTTTAGATAGTAAAATTACAAAATTTTAATTATTGATTTCTAATCAAAGGATAAACTTTTGGATTTAGATATTTTAAATTTGTTAACATAATTAATATCAATGTTACAAATCCGATTGAAAAACCTAAGTAGATTAAAACTTTAAAATCAAACATCCATACAAGTTCAAAGATATTTTCCATAATAAATTTTGAACCAATTACTGCAAAAAATATTGCAATCAGTATCACTGACTTAAAGATAATGATGAATTCTATTAATGATGAGAGGATTATTTCTCTTTTTGAAAAGCCTAGAATTTTAAATACTAAGTTTTGATACTCTTTAACTTTACCTTGAACCATAATTGCACTCGAAATAACAATTAAACCAATAACAATTGTTACAGCTGATATCAGAGTAACTGCAATGAATACTTTATTTAGTACAGCTGTCACTTTTGTCAGATAATCTGCAATTTTAATCATGGATAAGCTAGGCATAATTTCTAGCATTTCAGTTTCATCAAATTTATCAGAATTAAATTTTGCTGTTGCTAAATATTCATGAGGAATATTTTGAGCGAATTGAGGGTTAAATAGCATTGCAAAGTTTATACTTAAATCTCGATAATCAACTTCTCTAAAATTAACTACTTCACCGTCAATTTCTCTTCCATAAATATTTAAAGTAAAAATATCTCCTAATTGAATATTAAAATCTCTTGCAACTTTAGCATCTAAAGATATTTGAAGTTGATTAGGTTTATTTAAATCCCACCATTTCCCAGCAATTAATGGATTATCTTCAGGAACATCTTCCACCCATGAAGATCTTCTCTCACTTCCAATTACCCAATAACTATCATTATCAGGTTTAATATAAGTATTTGGATTAATGCCATTAATTTTTGTAATGCCAGATGAAACCATTGGAACAACTTCAATGTCTGCATTTGGATCCATTTTTAATATTCCTTGTTCAAATTTTTCACGTTCTCCTTTTTGAATTCCTACAAAGAAATAATCAGGTGCAATATCAGGAATTGATTTAGCAATTTCTCTTTGAAAATTTGTTCCAACTAATGCCAATGTTAAAAGTAATGTAACTCCCAACCCTAAAGACATAATAGTAATTGGAGTAATACTTTTAGTTTGAGTGATATTTTTAATTGATACCTTTAATGAGATATTGGAGCTTGATTTAAATTTTTTAAGAAAAAATATAATTATTCTTGAAAGAAAGAAAAATACTATCAAACACACAAAAA
Organism: Candidatus Pelagibacter sp. HIMB1715; assembly: GCF_052047595.1. Lineage (NCBI taxonomy): Bacteria > Pseudomonadati > Pseudomonadota > Alphaproteobacteria > Candidatus Pelagibacterales > Candidatus Pelagibacteraceae > Candidatus Pelagibacter > Candidatus Pelagibacter sp. HIMB1715. The sequence continues at coordinate 2,746 of NZ_JBNAJY010000016.1, forward strand.
ATGCAGCAAAATACCCAAGACTGTAAGTTGGTTGCTCTGAACCTATAGTAAATAATAAAACTAAAATAGACAGTAATATAAAACTTAAAACAATAGATTTTTTTGAATAATAAAATTGTAAGTTTTGAAAAACATTTCTAAATAAATTAGAAGCTTTTACTTGGTCAATTGAACTTATCGTTGGGATAGAAAATATTACAAGTACCAATAAACCTACTAAAAATATTTTAATAAAATTAACTATAGAAAATACTGGATAAACATTTAATCCAAGTCCATCTGATAAGTATTTATCAGCGATAGGGACTATTAAAAAACTAGAGCCGTAGGAGACAACTGTAATTACAAACAACAATATTAATAATTGAAGATAATAAAGTGTCTTTATATTTCCTGAGTAAAATCCAACTGCTTTTCTAACTGCAATTGACATATTGTTTTGGTTAATAAAAGAAAGGAGAGTGTTTGCAATTCCAATACCAGCAATCAACATCGCACTTATTGAAACAAGAGATAAAAATTGTGAAAAATTATTAATTATTCTCTTTATTCCACTTGCTGAATTTTCAGGATAACGAAGTTTTACTTTTTGATCATCTTTAAAAATATTTTCAATTCTTTGTTCTAATTCTTCAGGGTTATCTCCTTCATTAAATTTTACTTTGTATTCGTAGTTTAAAAAGCTTCCAATACCATTTAGTTTTAATATTTCTAACGTTTGTTTTCCTGCTAGCGCCCAATCACCAAAAGCAACAAATCCACTAACATCAGGAACTGATTTTATAATTCCAATAACTGTAAAGTTTTGGTCTTGAACTTTAACTTGTTCATTAAGTTTTATGTTTAGTGTCTTTGATAAGCTTTCATTAATTAAAATAGTATTTGGTTCCTTTTGCATTCGCTCATAAGCGCCTTCAGGTTCAAATACTACTTCACCATATAATGGATATTTTTCATCAACTGTTTTAATTCTAGTGAATAAAGATTTATTTTTTTCTCTTCCAGTTGTTGAAAGCATCGTACTGAACTCAATCATTTGAGATACAGTTGCAAATTCTTTTACCTGATTAACTAGTTCGAGATTTCCTTGGTTACGATTGTAATCAATTTCTAAATCACCACCTAATAAAGCTTTTGCATTATCGTTTAGTTCTTTTTTAAGACTATCTTCAATTGTAAAAATAGCACTTAATATAAAGAGACTGATAAATAGAGTAACAATAATACTTGAGATTTTGTGATAGTTTCTGCTTAAATCTTTTAAAGCATATTTAAAAATCAAACTAAATTCAGATCGATTATTTAATTTTTCCATCTTTTATTTTGATTTTTCTTTTTGCTTTATTGGCAAGTTTTGGATCGTGCGTTACCATGATTAAGGAAGATCCTTCTTCTTTCACATATTTAAATAAAATATCTGAAATCATTAATGAGTTTTCAGTATCTAAGTTTCCAGTAGGTTCATCAGCTAGGATTAATTCAGGCTTCATTGCTATAGCTCTTGCAATTGCAACTCTTTGCTGCTCACCACCAGATAACTGACTAGGTAAATTATTAAATCGGTGCTTTAAACCAAATCTATCTAATAAACTTTTTGCTTCACTCTCAGGATTTTTAAAATTATTTAATTCTAGTGTTAAAGCTACATTTTCAACTGCTGTATAATTTGGAATTAAGTAGAAGGATTGAAATATAATTCCAATATTTTTTTTTCTAATTTCTGAAACTTCATCTTCATTTAAACCTGTTATTTCTTGATCTTGAAAAACAATTTTACCTGAAGTTGGTTTTTCTAGCCCTCCTACCAGCATGATTAAACTAGTTTTACCAGATCCACTTTCACCAACTACAGAAACTGTCTCCTTTTTCTTAATAGTAAGATCAATATTCTTTAAAACACTGATGCTTTCTTTACCAGTTTGGTATTTGAGATTTATTTTTTTTAATTTAAGAAGATCACTCATGAATAAAAGTTTATTTATTAAAATATTGGTAATCTTTCTAGTGCACATTAATGCAAGTGCAATAGATAAGGTTGTCTTATTTGGCGACAGTTTGATGGCTGGATACGGTTTACCTAAAGAACATCACTTATCAGTGGTATTAGAAGAAAATTTTAAAAAAGATGGTTTAAATATAAAGATAATTAATGGGAGTGTTTCAGGAAGTACATCTTCAGGAGGACTAAACATTGCTGAATGGAGTTTATCTGAACCTGGTATCGACCTAATCATTTTAGGTTTGGGAGCCAATGATATGCTTAGAGGAATAAAACCAGAGGAAACTGAGAAAAATTTAGAAGAAATTATAAAGATAGCTAACAATAAAAATATAAAAATTATCATTGCAGGTTTGGTTGCTCCAACAACACATGGTGCTGAATACAAAAAAAAGTTTGATGCAATCTATCCAAAATTATCAAAAAAATATAACTTACCCTTGATCCCATTTTTACTTGAAGGGGTTGCACTTGATCCAAGTTTAAATCAGCAAGACGGAATTCATCCTAATAAAGAAGGAACAATTAAAGTAAGTGAAACTATTAAAAAAAGTATTATTAATATTTTAAATTAAATGAATAAATTTTTATATAATCTTAAAGAAAGCAGAATTTTTCAGTTTGTTGTTATTTCAATTATCATATTAAATGCAATCACAATTGGGGTTAACACGTATGAATTAAGTGATCTTACCAGACAAGCAATTAATTATTTAGATTATTCAATTACTATATTTTTTGTCATTGAAATTATAATTAGATTTGTTGGGGAGCCAAAAAAACTAAATTTTTTTAAAAGTGGATGGAATGTATTTGATACTTTAATTGTTCTAATTTCATTAATTCCAATTCCTAACAATTCTAGCTTCTTACTTTTAAGATTATTAAGAGTATTTAGAGTATTGAGAATTATTTCAGTTGTTCCAGAATTAAAAAAAATCATTGAAGCTCTACTAACTTCAGTCAAAAGAGTATTTTATGTGGGATTATTACTGTTCATAATTCTTTATATATACGCAACTATTGGTTCAATTTTATTTAGTACTGATATTCCTGAGAGATGGAGCGACGTTGGTGTTGCTATGATCACATTGTTCCAAGTTTTAACTCTATCTAGTTGGGAACAAGTAATGCTTCCATTACAAGATGTTTACTGGTGGGCTTGGATTTATTTTTTCAGTTTTATAATTATATGCGGAATTACAATGCTTAATTTGTTGATTGCGATATTAGTAGACGTAGTAATCAATCAGAAAAAGCTATAAGACTTTTTCAATGAAAAAATTACTTATTGTTTTAAGTTTCTTTTGCTTTAGTTATGCTAATGCACAAAATACAAACATTACTATAGATGCAAATTTAAATCTTACATGTGCATTTGAAAAAGTAATTTTAAAAAATCCAGATCATAATTTTGAAACATTTACAAAAGATCAGGTTAAGAGAGATGATATTAGTAAATTAGCAATCGAGTCAAAATCACCAAATGTATTAAATATTAAAAATTTATCTAATTTTATTGATAAAATTGAACTAGAGGTAAAAATTTCCAATAAAGATATTGTTTTAATCCAAGCTTTTGATGATGAAAGAAATTATTCAGAATCTGCAGTTTTAACTATTAAAACAGGTGAGCTTGTTCACGAAATTACAAAAAATATTAAACTAGAAGAGAAAGAAAAGGATATTTCTTTTTATAGTTGTAAAAATATTAATCAAAATACATAAGTTCAAAGACTCTAATTCTCTTATTTGATAATATTTAATCATGAAGAGAGTACTTTTATTTTGTTTAATTTTTTTATTTTCTTTAACGAGTTCTTTTGCAAATGATAGAGATGTTAGACTTAATCAATTGTTTAATGAACTAAAAGTTAATAAAGCAAAAGTTGCTGCTATTGTTGAGCAAGAAATTTGGTCATTATGGAGTACTCATCCAACTGATGAAAAATTAACTGCTCGTTTAGAGGAAGGTTCGATGTTTGTTAGAAATCAACAGCCAAAAAGAGCAAGAGAAATTTTTACCGAAGTAATAAATCTTGATGAAAATTGGGCTGAAGCTTGGAATAAGAGAGCAACTGTTCTTTATATGTTAGGTGAATATCAGAAATCACAAGAGGATATTGATAAAGTATTGGAATTAGAGCCAAGACATTTTGGTGCTTTAGCAGGTCAAGGTTTAGTAAATATTCAGTTAAAAAATTTTGAAAAAGCAATTAGAAGTTACAAACAAGCACAAGAGATTTATCCATCCATGCGATCTCCAGAAATCATGATAAAACAAATCGAAGATTTGATGAAAGAACAAACAATTTAAAATGTGTGGAAGATACGTTGTTAAAAATCCAGTTACTAAAACTAGTTCATTAGTTAAATCTGCAATTCAGGTTGAAGACAATGAAAATTATAATGCACACCCTTATCAAAAACTTCCAGTTATAAAAAAATATAAAAATGGAAATACCTTAGAAGCTTTGAAATGGGGTTTAGTTCCAAGTTGGGCAAAAGATAAGGATTTTAAAGCTTTGATAAATGCAAGACTTGAGACCATTGATGAAAAGGTTTCATTTAAAAAATTGATAAAAAATAATCGATGTGTTGCTGTTGCTGATGGATTTTATGAATGGAAGAGGGAAGAGAAAGAAAAAACTCCTCATTACTTTACTCGTGAAGACACCAATACCATTTATTTTGCAGGGATATTTGAAGATGATCAGTTTTGTTTAATTACAGAAGAAGCAAAAGAAAATATTAAGGAAATTCATCACCGACAACCAGTTATTCTTAATCAAGCAGATGTTAATAGATATCTTAATTTAGAATTACAAGGATCAGCGTTTCTACATGAACGTAAATCACCAGATCTTATATTTCATGAAGTTTCAAAAGATGTAAATAAGCCTACAAATAACAGCGCTTCTTTAATACAAAAATTATAAATCTATTTTCTTTTATTTTTTTTAAACTTAAAGTTTTTAGGTCTTTTTCTATTTTTAAATTTTCTTTTATTATCTTTGTTTTCAAATTTTTTAAATTTCTTTTTTTTACTTAATTTGTTGTTAGAAAATTTATTCTTAAATTTCTTTTTAAATTTATTTTTTTTATTAAATTTCTTACTCTTTTGATTGTTTGGTCTTGCTTCTTCTTTAACTTTAAAGTCAGGATCTATTAATTTTTGTATAGATCTCCACATACTTCTGTCGTTGTTTGTTAAAAAAGTTAAAGCTGATCCATCCTTTCCAGCACGACCAGTTCTACCTATTCGGTGAATATAATCCTCTGGGACTTGTGGAAGATCATAATTAATTACGTGTTTTATAACTGGAATATCTAATCCTCTTGCCGCAACATCTGTTGCAATTAAAATCCTGCTATTACCATTTCTAAATCCTCTAATAACTCTATCTCTTTTACTTTGTCTAAGATTACCATGAATCGCATCAGCTTTATGGCCATCATATTTTAATCTTTTTACAATTTTATCAGCACCGTGTTTAGTTTTAACAAAAACTAAAATAGATCCACTTCTTTCAACTAATTGATTAATCAGTTCATGGTATTTCTTGTCAGCTGTGATTTGAAAAGTTTCTTGTTTAATTTTTTCAATTGGAGTTGATAAAGATCCCACAGATACTCTTTCAGGATTATTTAGATACTTTTGAGAAATTTTTAAAATGTTTTCAGGTAAAGTTGCAGAAAACAATAATGTTTGATGATCTTTAGGAATAAATTTTAATATTACTTCTATTTGAGGTGTAAATCCCATATCCAACATTCGATCTGTTTCATCTAAAACTAAGTAATTAACTCTAGATAAGTTTAAACTTTTTCGTTCTATGTGATCGTTAATTCTTCCAGGGGTGCCAACTATAATTCTTGCTCCTTTTTTTAATTGTCTAAGTTGTTTTTGCATACTCTCACCACCGATTAAAAGAGTATTACCAATTCCTATTTCTCTAATATTAAGTTTTAAAACAGTTTCCATTACCTGTGTTGCAAGTTCTCTTGTTGGACAAATTATTAATGCCATTGCTTTCTTATCTTTTAAAAGCTTATTCAGCATTGGAATTGTGAAAGCTAATGTTTTGCCGGTACCTGTTTGAGCAGTTCCCAAAACATCTTTTCCTTCTAAACTAATTGGTATGGATTGACTTTGAATAGGGGTCGGTGTTTTAAATTCAGCTAATTCAATTGATCTTTTTAATTTATTTTCAATATTTAGATCAGAGAAGTTCATTATGTTGGGAATGATATAAATTTTACGTAATTGAGTGTCTGCTTATATCTTTTTGTACCAAATACAATAAATAGTTTGGGAGGATTAATCTCTAAAGTTTACAAAGTCTATCGGAAGCCCAATATCAATAGCTTTAATTGCTGCTATAGCTTCTTGAAGATCATCTCTTTTTTTACCATCTACTCTTAATTCATCACCTTGAATTTTAACCTGAATTTTAAGTTTAAGTTTTTTAATATCAGCAATAACTTTTTTAGCATTTTCTTGGCTAATACCTTCTTTAAGTTCACTTACTTGTCTTATTGCTCCACCTGAAGCACCTTCCGAACTTTTAACTTCTAAAACCCTTGGATCTACTTTTCTTCTTACTAAATGAGTTTGTAGCAATTCATTGACTTGTTTTAATTTTAATTCATCAGGAGCATTAGTGGTAACTGATTTATCTTTTCGCTCTATCGTGATGTGAAGTCCTTTAAAGTCATATCGATTGCTAATTTCTCTTAAGCAATTTGCTAAAGCATTATCAAATTCTTGATAATTAATTTTACTGATAACATCAAATGAAGGCATAATTTATTTATACAATAATCTATTTTTTATTAAACGAAATTAAAGATAATATTAATTTAAAATATGAAAAAAATTAAAATCCATATCAGAAATAATCATTGGAAAGAGGGATTTTTACCTTGTGATGCTGAAGGTGAGAAAAATAATACAATCACTAAGGAAGAAATTGAAAAGGGTTTTGATCAATATCCTGAGTTAAGAGATAAAGTAGAATATGTAATTGATTGGGATGATGATAATTTTGTCTCTTCAATGCAATCAGCTGACATTTTACTTGGGTGGCAGTTTCCAACAAAAGATTTAAAACAAATTGCACCCAACCTTAAATGGATCCATGTAATATCTGCTGGTGTTAATCATTTATCTCCATTTGATTGGATGAACGAAGATTTAGTTTTAACAAATAGTAGTGGGGTGCATGCCAAAAAAGCAGGGGAGTTTGGTTTGATGAGTATATTAATGCTCCAAAATCACATGACTAGAATTGTAACCAACCAAAAAAATAGAGAATTTGTATCTTTACTTGGAAAACCTATTGAAGGAAGGAAGGTAGTTGTTGTTGGAACTGGTTCTTTGGGTGGTTCAATGATTAAACATATCAGCAAACTTGGAGCAGAAGTTATTGGTGTAAATAGAAAAGGAAAAAATGTTGAGGGGTGCTCTAAAGTTATTACATTTGATAAAATTGATGAAGTGTTACCTTTAGCTGATTTTTTATATCTAGCAGTTCCAGAAACGGAAGAGACAAAAGGATTAATTAATAAATCAAGATTAGACAAATTAAAATCTACCTGTGGAATTGTAAATATTGGAAGGCAATCTGTTTTAGATTACGAAGCTTTAAGGATTAAACTTCAAAACAATGAAATTGCTGGAGCAATTTTAGATGTATTTTCACAAGAACCTATTCCAAAAACATCAAACCTTTGGGATACTCCAAATTTAATTATAACTCCTCACATTTCATCTGATAGTGAAGGGAATTATATTGAGATGGTTCTTAAAATTTTCTTTAAAAATTTAAAATTATTCACAGAAAATAAAGAATTAATTAATCAAATAGATAGAAATTTGGGATACTAGTAACTATATATAACTATATATAAAGAACATATGTTGAAAGTATATTTAGCAGGAGAAATTCACACAAATTGGCGTGATGAAATTATTGATGAATGTAAAAAACAAAATTTAGACATTCAATTCTCATCTCCTGTGACAGATCATGCATCTTCAGATGATTGTGGGGTTGAAATCTTAGGACCTGAAGAGAAAAATTTTTGGAAAGATCGTAAAGGAGCCAATATCAATTCAATTAGAACTAAAAAATCGATCAAAGATTGTGATGTGATCATTGTTAAATTTGGTGAAAAATACAAACAATGGAATGCAGCTTTTGATGCGGGGTACGCGGCTGCTTTGAATAAATCAATAATTATTATTCATAATGAAGAGCATCAACATGCTTTAAAAGAAGTCGATGCTGCAGCAGCTGCAGTTGCTTCAGATCAAAAACAAGCAGTTCGTATCCTAAAATACGTTCTTCAAGGAACTCTTAAATAGTTATATAAATAACATTATGAGTATTATAAAAAAATTTATTGTAATTCTTTTTTTATTTATTTTTTCAAATACTGTTGTTAATGCTGAAACAATTAAACCAAAAAAAACACCATTAAAAAAATTATCTAAACAGTTGGGAAATGGTAAATTGGTTAAGATTAATTCTTATCAAACTTCTGACTACAAAGGTATAAAAGAGGGTTGGTATAAAGAAAGCCCAATAATAGTAGACGCTTTAATTTCTTATCCCGAAGGTGATGGACCATTTCCTCTTTTGTTAATCGTTCATAGCAGTGGTGGTGCTGATGAATTTACTGCAGATTGGTTAGAATTTATGAGAGATCAACAAAAGCCATTACTAGATATGGGTATAGCTACAATGTATTTAGATAATTTTTCTGCTAGAGGTGCAAAACACACTTACCGTGATCAATCAAAGGCTTCTTTATGGTCTACTTATATAGATACGTTTATGGCATTAGAGTATCTAAGCAAGGATCCAAAAATAAATATTAAAAAAATAGGTATCTCTGGTTATTCAAGAGGTGGAAACCTTTCAATTATGGCAGCGGAAAAAAGATTAAGAGATATTTTAGTAGATAAAGATCTTTATTTTGCAGCATCTCAACCAAGATCTGCTGAATGTGGAATATCTGGAATGTTTAGAAATCCAACTCCAGTTAAAGAAACTAAAATTTGGTATGTACATGGTTTAGCTGAGGATTACACACTACCAGGTCCATGTGTGGAACTTATGGAAAAAATGCAAGCTAAAGGTGCTGATATTGAAATCGATTTAAGAGAAGGATGGTATCATTTATTTACAGGAAATTATGAGCCAGAATTTGCAAAAAGAACTCAATATTTTTGGAAGTGTCCTAATTTCTATACTGAAGATGATGGTAATATGAACAAAGAGTTCGTTGATTTAATTCTAAAAAATACAAAAATCAAAAGTTTGGATGAATATAATGAATTATCACGTAAAAACCCAAGAAAAGCTTTTAAAACAATGTTTAAAGGTCTTGTAAAAGAAAAATGTATTGGAAAAGGTGTAACAGAAGGTGGTAACCACGGAAAAACTTTTATGCCAGAGTATTTAGCTTTTTGGAGAGAAAATTTATTAAATTAATTTAATTATTTGAAAAATTTTTTTTTAATATCATTTCTAATTTTACTAAATACTAGTCAATCGATTGGATCAGAAAGATTTATCCCTTTAGAATTATTTACAGGTGGAGAAATAAGAGAAGATAAAGAGATTAAATTTACAAATGCTAATTTGGTATTTGGTGAAAAGAAAAGAAAAAAAATTGTAGGACCTGAGGATTGGAAAAACCCACAAACTGGAGAAACTATAAAAGTTTATAAAAGAACAAGAAAAGGTCAAAGTGGATTTAAAACACAGTTATTTACAGTTACTAATGACGGGCAGTGTATAGGAAGAGTTTGGGATAGTAGAAGAGGAGGAAGAGTAATAAAAAATGGATGTAAATTTCCTCTAGGCGTTTGGAAAGAAGGCGAGACTAGATCTTTTGAAGGATCTTCTGGCGGTAAACCACGAAAAATAGAATTAACAATTTTAAAATTAGGAAAAAAGCAGAAAGACAAAGTAAAATTTAATTGGAAACTTTATGATGGAAGTGGAAAATTAATGGATGACAATGATTATACTTTCTCTCCTGGAAAAGCGATGACTAAACTAAATGATAAAAAGCTATAATTTAAATCATTTTACTCAATAGTGCTCCAATGACATCGATCTAATCTAGCTAAGATTATGGAATGCAGCTTTCGATGCAGGATATGTATCTGCATTAAATAAATCTATTATAGTTATTCATAGTGACTACCACCAAGATGCATTGAAAGAGGTAGATGCTGCAGGTTCTGCTGTCGCTTCAGATCAATCACAAGTTGTTAGAATTTTAAAATACGTTTTAGAAGGTTCATTATAATTTCGTCTTCCTCCTTTTTAAAAAAAAGGAGGAAGTGTTTCTCCAGTTAAAATAATTAATAAGAGATAGAAATAATGATAAAATTTTATTTTAACTGCACAGTTTT
>NZ_JBNAJY010000017.1:0-59426 GCF_052047595.1 Candidatus Pelagibacter sp. HIMB1715
TTATTAATTGAGTTAATAATTGAAACTAATGTTTTCAAAGAATACTCAGATTTATTTTTTTTAAAAATTCTTTTTTTTGATTGAGAAAGCATATTTACTGAGGCACATGTTCTTAAAATTATATCTAAAGATTTAACTGACCGTGTAATCTTAATTCTACCCATCGGAATGATTAAAGACTCATTACCTATATTTGAGAGGTTTTTTATGTCTTTTTTGTTACTAACAGGAAGTGTTAAATTACCTTGATCAATAATTTCAAAATCAAAAACTCTACAAATTTTAATAAACAATTTTTTAAAAAAATTTGATTTAATTGTTTTATTTTGAACTTTCATAAGCTAGAAATAATTAATAATAATAGTTAAATCAATTCAAACTTTATTTATTAACATTATGAGTGAAATTAAAACTATAAATGCTGATGAAGCATATAAAATGTTTCAAGAAAACAAATGCAATCTAATTGATATTAGAGAATTAAATGAATTAGAACTTACTGGAAGAGTTGAAGGAGCCAACCATATACCTATGGGAAATTTAGAAGTTCTTCTTGATCCTAATAGTGATGTTTATAAAAATGGTCAAATTGATAAAGATAAAGAAGTAGTTTTGTTTTGTGCTGGTGGAGTTAGATCTGAAATGTCAGTAAAGTCTCTAACTGAAAAAGGTTTCAAAAACATCTCTCACATCGAGGGTGGTTTTGGATCTATAAGTAACAGTAGTTTTAAAATAGTTTAAATATTTTTAACTTCATCTAAGGCGTATTCTAGACGGTCTTGTCCCCAAAAGATTTTATTATTTACTATAAAAGTTGGAGCTCCAAACACCTCTTTTTGAAAAGCTTCTTCAGTTAATTCTTTTAATTTATCTTTAATATCTTGATTACCAATAGAATTAAAAAAATCATTCTCATCAATTTTTAATTTTTTTATTATTATTTTGATATTTTCTTCATTAGATAAATCTATATCTTCTTTCCAATAAGCTTCAAAAAAACTATTTAAGTACTCTTCTTTTTTATCATCCTTAACACAAAGATAACCTCTCATTATACTTAAAGAGTTTATTGGAAATTTAGAATTCCATTTGAAACTTATGTTATTTTTTTTTGAAACAAGCTCACAATCATTTTGCATATTTTTCATTTTATATTTGTTAAATGCAGGAGCTGTAATACCTGCTAAGTTGTGAAGACCACCTAACAATATTGGCTTTAATTTAAAATCAACATTGTTAATTTTTAAAATTTTTTTATATGCGATGTAAGCGTAAGGGCTAATAATATCGAAGTAAAAATCTATATGATCACTCATATAGATTTAATTTTTTGGCGTAAAAAATTCTAATTATCCAATAAATTAATAATCCTATAGGTCCAATTAGGTATGTAATTATTAAAGGAACTGACATTAAAACTTTATTTACATAGTATTTTTGAGAGTCTTTAACCATCCACCCACCAACAAATAAATTTATAGCTACAAAATGAGTCCAGAAAAGAGTTAGGTATAGATTATCTTCAAACAGTCGAGATAATTCAACCAAACCAAGATACAAACTAAAATTAGCATTGAAGTCATAACCAACGATGAAAGATCTGTATAAAATGTAAATATATACCCCACTTAATAATAGAAATGGAAATATAGTAGTTACTACATACCTACTTAAGTGTGACTGGGGAAAAACTATTAAGATAAACCAAAAAGGTATAACTCCTAAATTGATCCACATATAAAGCACATCAATTGTGAAGTAGTTATAAATTTGTTCGATCATATTTATATTATATAAAATCTAACGATGATTCCTATAAGAAATAAGAGAAAAACACTCCAAGTTACTGTTGATGAAATGAGGAATTTTGCGTTTACCTATGTTGAAAAATATGCACCTTCAAAACAACAACTTAAAACATATTTATTAAAAAAATATACGAAACTCTCTGCAACAGACTCTCGAAAAAAAGATGTGAATAAATTAATCGATATTGTTCTATCTGATCTAGAAAAAAATAAATTTATCAATGATCAATTTTATTCAGAAAGCAAAGCGAAGAGCATGATCCAAAGAGGAAATTCGATAAATAAAATTAGAAATTATTTAATGGGCAAAGGAATTGATGATGGTTTTATTAAAGATACAGTTGAGAAAATAAAAGAAGATAATTCTGATCAGGATTTTTTTTCAGCTATAAAATTATGTAAGAAAAAGAGAATAGGACCAGCAAGAGCAGAGGATAATAGAACTTTGTTTTATAAAAAAGATATTTCTTTACTAGCAAGAAATGGATTTGATTTTGAAACATCAAAAAAAGTAATGGATATTGATAAAAATGAATATGAAAAGATAATTAAATTACTTTAATTTTCTTTTTTTCTCTTCATCAACAAGATGATTTATTTTGTTTCTAATATAATTTTTAACAAAAACAAAAACTAGTAATCCAAAAATTGAGACGGATACTATTATAATTAAAATAATTCTTAATTGCTCATCCATTAAATTATATTTTTACTTTTTAAAATTAAACTTGGATTTTTTAAATCTTTCTTACCATATAAAATTTCATTACCATCAAAGTCTCTCACAGATCCACCTGCATTTTCTAAAATTGCATGTCCTGCTGCAATATCCCATTCGTAAGCTCTAGGCTCAGCAACATAACCATCAAATTCACATGCAGCAACAACACAAAATTTTAAAGAACTTTTCATTCTAGTATGCTCCTTAACACCCAATTCATCATAAATCTTTTGTATCTCAGGTTTAATTTTATTGCTGTAAGAAATGAAATTAAGTGCCTCTGTTTTTTCAGATGGTAACTCAAAAAGGTTTATTTTCTTGTTATCAGTAAGTTCAAAAGAATTGCCTTTACCATATGAATAAAACATTCTTTTTTTAGCAGGCGCATTTATTAATCCTGCAACAGGTTTATTATTAATAATTAAACCTGCATTAATAGTAAATTCCTCTAAATTGTTTATGTAATCATAGGTTCCATCTATAGGATCCACCAACCAAAAATCTTTTAATTTAGAATTATCTTTGTTTTCAGAAGTTTCTTCTGAAATAATTGGAATGTCAGGTGTTACTCTTGATATTTCTGAAGATATAAAATTATTTACTTCAATATCACCATTACTCACCGGTGTATTGTCAGATTTAATTTCTTTACTTAATCCTTTTTCTCTAAGCTGAAGAGATAAATCTCCTGCTGATAAAAAAGCATCAACTAAATCTTCAATAATTTTTTGTAAGTCCATTTTTTATTTACCAATTTTTTTTAATTCTATATTTTTTGCGTTTATTACTTTTTTACCTGCATTTTCAAAATTGACAGTAACCTTATCTTTTATGATTGATTGTACTTGTCCAATACCCCAGTCTTTATTCTCAGGATTAGTGACTTTGTCACCTGGTTCATAATCTAAAATCATTTAATTTAACTTATATTGTAAATCAGTATAAATACCACCTAATGAATAAAGAATTAAACTCTATCGGAATTGACAAAAAACCTGAAGATACAACAGTCGTTGTTGCAATGTCTGGTGGGGTAGACTCGTCAACTGTAGCAGGAATTATGAAAAACGAAGGTTATAAAGTTATTGGAATAACTCTTAAACTTTATGATGATGGAAAAGAAGTAGCGCAATCTAAACAGTGTTGTTCAGGTCAAGATATAATGGATGCAAAACGTGTTGCTCATAAATTAGGTATTGAGCATAAAATTTTATACTATCAAGATAAATTCAAGCAAGGAGTAATAGATAACTTTGTTGACAGTTATTTAAAAGGTGAAACTCCAATTCCATGTGTTCAATGTAATCAAACAGTAAAGTTTAAAGATTTATTTGAAGTTTCAAAAGATCTTAAAGCAGATGCACTAGTTACAGGACATTATGTAAAAAATATTACATCAAACAACACCAATAATATGTACAGAGCAATTGATGAAAATAGAGATCAAAGTTATTTTTTATTTAACACAACAAGAGAGCAATTAGATTATTTAAGATTTCCATTAGGTGGAATGTTAAAAGATAAAACAAGAGAAATTGCCAAAGAGCTAGATTTAAATGTAGCTGATAAACCAGATAGTCAGGATATTTGTTTTGTGCCTAATGGAGATTATGCATCAGTAATTAGAAAATTTAGACCAGACTCTTTTCAAAAAGGGAACATTAAAAATTTAGATGGAAAAGTAATTGGTGTTCATGATGGTATTATTAACTTTACAATTGGACAAAGAAAAGGAATTAAGGTTTCAGATAAAGAAGCTTTATATGTTTTAAAAATAAATTCAGATAAAAATGAAATTATAGTAGGGCCTAAAGAAAACCTTGGAAAAAAAGAAATATCTTTAAAAGATTTAAATTTATTAACTGATAAAAAAGATCTTGATCAAAATATATTTGTAAAGGTTAGATCAACAGGTAGTCTTCTTGAGGCAAAAGTAGATTTAAAAGATAATAATACTGCAAATGTTCATCTATTAAATCCTGAGGATGGAATATCTCCAGGACAGGCATGCGTATTCTATAGCAAAGACCAATATGGTCATAGAGTTCTTGGCGGTGGTTGGATTAAAGAATAAAAGAATTACTTCTTCTTATTTTTTCTTTTTGCTCTTCTCTTTTTGGAGCCTTGTTTTCTTCGACCCCTATGTTTCTTCGGATAACTCATTTAGTCCTATTTATTAATTTATTGACGTTTTTTACGGGATATAGCATTGTCTTTTAAACATATCAAATTTTATTATGAGTAATTCTTTTAAAACATTTTTAAAACATACAGCGAAAGACTTTCATAATCAGTCTGTTAATCCACCAATTGTACGAGCATCAACGATTATTTTCAAATCGATGCAAGATATTAGAAAAACACAAGACAAGGCAAAAAAAAACCCAACAGGTGGACATTTTGATTACGGAAGACAAGGAACTTCAACGACTCACATTTTACAACAAATTTTATCTAAACTTGAAGAAAGTTATTTTACTTTTTTAACACCTACTGGGTTTGGAGCGGTATTCCTTGCAATCTTCAGTGTTACAAGACCTGGTGATGAAATTATTGCAGCTGACCCAGTTTACAGTCCAACAAGACTTTTGACACAAGATTTTTTAAAAGAATTTAATATTAAAACAACTTTTTATGATCCAAATGATCTTAAAACACTAGAAAAAGCAATTACCAAAAAAACAAAATTAATTTTTGTGGAAAACCCAGGAAGTAACACTTTTGATTTTCAAGATTTAGGGAAGATTGTCTCCATTGCAAAAAAACATAAAATTTTAACAGCAATTGATAATACATGGGGAACTCCATATTTTTTAAAACCTATTAAACTCGGTTTTGATATGGCAATTGTTTCAGCAACAAAATATTACTCAGGTCATTCTGATGTAATGGGTGGAAGTTTAGCGGTCAATAAAAAGGTATTTCCAAAAGTAAAAGCAACTGAAAGAGTTACAGGTTTAAGATTGGGACCTGATGATGCTTATTTGATTACAAGAGGATTAAGAACTTTAGATGTCAGGTTAGATAGACATAGAGAAAATGCAAAAAAAGTAGCAGAGTTTTTATCTAAATTTAAAAATATAAAATTATTGTATCCATACAAAAAAGACTCTTACAATTTTAGAATGTGGAAGAAATATTATTCAGGTGCCTCAGGTTTAATGGGTTTAAGAATAAAAGCTAAAAGTGAAAAGGCAGTTGTAAAATTTGTAAATAATTTAAAATTATTTGGACACGGTTATAGTTGGGGAGGATTTGAAAGTTTAGCTTTGCATCAAAATGTTCGAGAACAAGGAAATAGAAGCTATCTTAAATTAGCAAAAAACGAGTACATAGTTAGACTGCATATTGGTTTAGAGGATCCAGCAGATCTTATAGCTGATATAAAACAAGCTCTCAAAAGTCTTAAATGAGCTCAGAAAATTTTACTATAAGTAAAAAAGCTTTAATTACTCTAATAGCTGCATCGATAGTAGTAATAATTTCTTTAGGTATAAGACAGACTTTTGGTTTGTTTTATTTTGATTTCAATACTGACCTAGATATTTCTATTTCTCATTTTGGATTTGCTATGGGATTGCAGTTATTACTCTGGGGAGTATTTAGTCCATTATTTGGTGTAATTACTGATAAGTATGGAGGAGCAGTTGCAATATTTATTGGTTTTGTTTTTTATTTAGTTGGAGTTTTATTTTTTTATTCTGGATTTAATACTGGAAGTTACTTTACTTTAACTATAGGAGTAATGATAGGAATTGGGTTAGGTTCTACGGCAATAGGTATTCCTGTATCAGTTGTAGCTAAGCATTTTCCAGCATCTAATAGAACTATTGCAACAGGTATAGTTACATGCGCAGGTTCTTTTGGATATTTTGTTTCACCTTTACTTGTAAGATATTCTTTAGTTGAAACAGGTTGGGAAAATACTCTTTTATACTTTTCTCTTCTTTTAGGAATTGGCTTGGTAATATCTTTATTTGTTAGCACTCCAAAAATACCAGTTGGTGTTAATAAAGATAACAATCAAACTGCAAGAGAAGCTTTAAAAGAAGCATTTGCAAATAAAAGTTTTATCTATCTTACTTTAGGTTTTTTTGTTTGTGGTTGGCATATTGCTTTAGTAGCAACACATATTCCAACTTATATGGCAGACAAAGGTTTGCCTGACTGGACACCAGCAATGGTGCTAGCTTTAATTGGTGTATTTAATATGGCTGGTACGATTACGAGTGGCTATTTAGCAACAAGGTATAGTAAGAAAAAAATATTAAGTGCAATTTACCTATTAAGAGGAGTTTCAATTATTTATTTTATTTTTTTACCACCAAGTATATTTAATTCTGTCGTCTTTGGAGTTACTTTTGGATTTTTATGGCTATCTACAGTTCCTCCAACAAATGGAATTGTGGCCCATATATTTGGCACAAAATACGTTGGACTTTTATATGGAATAGTTTTCGTAAGCCATCAAATTGGTTCTTTCTTAGGAGCATATCTAGGTGGTGTATTTTATGAATTAAATGGAAATTTTGACTATGCATGGTACGGATCTATCGCATTATCATTATTTGCAGGTCTGATACACTTACCTATAGTAGAGAAAGCAATTGAAAGAACACAGCCAGCATAAACTTAAATTCAACCCTTACTTAGAGGATCTGTATCAATCAGATAAGCCTTTAATAATTTATAAAGTAGATGGTGGATACAATATTTATACTGATTTTTCTAAAAAGATCATTTTAACAAAAAAAAATATATATAAATTTCTTAATTCCATCGAGAAAAAAAATTTTAAAAAAGAAACAGATTTATATCTTGGTTTTTTTGGTTATGAAATTTTATGTAATTTAATTGGTATTAAATTAAAAAATAAAAAAAGAATAAATTTTTATAAAGGAATTTTTTATAAACCCGAGACAATAATTAAAATTAGAAAGGATATTAAAGTTATATCTAATATCAAAAAACACACCTTCAATTATCAATTTAATAAAACTCAAATACTAAGTCCTTTCAAGATTAATATTTCTTATGCAAAATATAGAAAAATATTTGAATTATTTTCAAAAAAAATAAGACAAGGAGAGACTTATCAAATTAAAATTTGCACAAAATATAAGAATAAATCTTTAATCAATCCTGTTAATTTTTTTTGGAAATTAATGCGAGTTAATTCTTCACCAGAGTCATTTATGATTAAAGATAAGGATTACTCTATAGTAAGTTGTTCTCCTGAAACATTAATAGATAAGAAAAAAAATAAAATAATTACTAAACCAATAGCTGGTACCTTTAAGAAAAAATTATTATCAAATAAAAATATAGCTCTTAGGTATTTTAAAAATAATGAAAAAGAAACCAAAGAACACAACATGATAGTTGATATGGAAAGAAGTGATTTATCAAAAATTTGTAAACCTGGAAGTGTAAAAATACTTAAAAAAAAATATGTCGAGGAATATAAGCATCTTTTTCATTATGTGACTTCAATCGGTGGAATATTAAATAAAAATACGAAATTGATTGATATTATTAAAGCAATGATGCCAGGTGGATCTGTGATTGGTTGTCCTAAAATTAGAACTTTAGAACTTTTAAATAATCAAGAAAAAGAAAGTAGAAATATTTTTACAGGGAGTTTTGGTATTATTAAATTTAATCAAGATATGAAGTTTAATATTATAATCAGATCTATATTAAATTATAAAAATCAATCAGAGATTTCAGCTGCGTCTGGAGTAGTGCTAGATAGCTCTCCAAAGAAAGAATTTAACGAAAATTATATTAAAGCAAAATCTTTATTGGAGTTATTTAAATGATTTACATAATTGATCATCAAGACTCTTTCACATGGAATGTTGTTCATCAATTTGCAAAATTTGATAAAGTAATTTGCTCAAACTATTATGAAGTAAATGATAGATTACTTGATAGAAGTGATGTGATTGTTTTATCACCAGGACCCGGATCACCAATGGATTATCCCACTACTTCAAAAATCTATAAAAAATACAAAGGAAAGAAAAAAATTATTGGTATTTGTCTTGGATATCAAATGATTTTACATAATGAGGGAGGCAAAATAATACAACAAAAAAAAATTTACCATGGTTTTCAATCTAAAATAAAAACAAATAATCAAAGTAAAATTTTTAAAAACAATCAAGAGTTCAAAGTGGGAAGATATCATTCATTAAAATTAATGGAGCCATTTAAATCAAATTCTATTAAAATAACTATGAGATGTAGTAAAACAAAAATACCAATGGGCCTTGAGGATAATCAAAACAAAATATACGGATTTCAATTTCATCCAGAATCTTTTTTAACAGAAAATGGTAACACTCTTATTAAAAAAATCTTATCAGCTAAGTAATCTTAAAGAAGTTGCATTTAAAGATCTTTGGGGATCCAGAGGTGTATTTACAACAATGCGTATGGTTGGAAAACCTCCCAAGTTAATATTGTTAAAACCACATATTGAAAACTTAATTAAATCTACAAAAAAATATGCAATTAGAAAAAAAAACTTAAAGAATATTATTTTAGATCTAATTAAAAAAAATACACTCTACAAAGGTCCTGATAATTTATTTAGAATTGCTTTAAATAAAAAACTAATATCTGTATCTATAAGAAAAAGACCAAAAATTAAAAAAAATTTTAGTCTTTTATTATTTAAATATAAAAGAGTTGAGCCAAATTATAAAAATCTTTATTACAAAAAAATTTTAGCAAAACTTAGTAAGGTTGACTCTTCTAAATTTGATATTGCTTTAGTTGCAAACAATAAAATATTAGAAACAGGCACTTCAAATTTAGTCTTTGTTAAAAATGGAAAAATATTTTCTCCAAAAAAAAATTGTTATTTTGGAAATACACTTAAGTTTATAAGTAAAAAAGTTAAAATTAATTTTAAAGATATATCAATTAAAGAAATTAATGATTATGAAGAAATAATTCTTATTGGATCAGGAAAGGGAGTTATGTCAGTGTCAAAAATAGATGAATTAAAATGGAAAAGTCGAAATAATGTTTCCTTTAATAAACTTAGAAAAATATATAATACTCTAATTTAAATATGAGAGATCCTAACAATCCTTGTTTATTCTGTGATTCAAAAAAAAGTGGTATTGCTCACGAAAATGATCTTGCTTATGCAAGTTTCGACTCTTATCCTGTTTCTGATCACCACTGTTTAATAATTCCTAAGCGTCATATTAAAGATTATTTTGACATGACAAATGATGAATTGATTGCTTGCAATGATCTTATCCAAATAGTTAAAAATGAAATTCTAAGTAAAGATACTAATGTTAAAGGATTTAATATTGGGACAAATGCTGGAAAAATTGCAGGTCAATCTATAATGCATTGCCATATACACTTGATACCAAGAAGAGAAGGTGACGTTGATAACCCCCAAGGTGGGGTAAGATCAGTAATTCCTAATAAACAACATTACAAACGTAAACCGTAAGTTGTTATTAATGACAATATTGACCAATAGTTTTAGTTGAACTCTTTATTTAACTAGACTAGAAAATCTCAAATTAACTTTATAAATAATTAAAAATTATGTTATCTACAAATCCTTTTTCAATTTTAGCTGAAACAGTCTCACCTTTTGCAATGCAAAGCTTCATAATTGCTATGGTAATTTTGATTGCAGCAGGAACAATTATACAAATGATTGTTCACAAAAACGTTACTTATTTTTTTAATAATGCCAAAAAAGCTAAAGCTAATGCTGTTAAGGAATTGAGTACAGGAGAAAGAGCTTCAATTATCGCAAAGACAACAGTTTATGATATCGGCACAACTGCAGAACTTGGATTTGGAAAAAGAAGACTTGCACATGTTCTTGGAATGTATGGAACAATATTATTTTGGGTTGCATCAGCAGTTTTAGTATTTTGCTACACAGGAGCTGATAAACCTACTTCATCTACTTGGTCTATGATTTGGCATGTAGGAGCAATACTTACATGTGTTGGTGGTTATTGGTTTTGGTTTTTTTTAAGAGTAGATGTATCTGCGGAAGCGCATCCTTGGTACAGAATTATTAAAGCTGATTTATTTGTTTTAGCTTTATTAGCTTGTTCGACTTTTGGTTTATTGTGGTCTTACACACAATCTAATGGTCAAGCAGGATTATCTTATTTATTTTTGACTTTATTTGTCCTTTCAAATTTAGTTTTATTTGGAGGAGTTTATTGGTCTAAATTTGCACATATGTTTTATAAACCTGGTGCAGCAATCCAAAAAAATTTAGCAGAAGCAGATGGTTCACGAGACAACTTACCTCCTCCTGCTGACGCGCCTGAACAGTTTGGTTTAGGTATTAAAAGAGAGCAACCTAAACACTATTAATATGATGAAATTAAAAAAGGAGAATAAATAATTATGTCAACTTTCGTATACATGACAAGATGTGATGGCTGTGGTCACTGTGTGGATATTTGTCCATCAGATATTATGCACATAGATGAAAATATCAGACGTGCAAAAAATATTGAACCTAACTTTTGTTGGGAATGTTATTCATGTGTAAAAGCATGCCCAAATCATGCAATTGATGTAAGAGGCTATGCTGATTTTGCTCCTATGGGTCATAGCGTTAGAGTTAGAAGAGAAGAAGAAAAAGGAACAATCTCATGGAAGATCAAATTTAGAAATGGAACAGAGAAAAACTTTGTTTCTCCGATTACTACAAAACCATGGGGTAAATTTATTCCAAAACTTGCTGAAGGTGACAAACCAAACCAAGGTGAGATTAATTCACAAAGACTTTATACTGAGCCAGAAGGTTTAAATATTGATGGTGAGTTACCATCAGTTCCAAAAGAATCGTTTAAAAAAGGAGTTTACTACTAATGGCTAGACATAAGACACATTACGAGGATTGCGATATATTAGTTGTTGGTGGTGGTATGGCTGGAACAGGTGCTACGTTCGAAGCTAGACACTGGGGAAGAGATATGAAAATTGTTTGTGTAGAAAAAGCAAACATAGATAGAAGTGGAGCTGTTGCTCAAGGTCTTTATGCAATCAATTGTTACATGGGAATGCAATGGGGAGAAAATCAACCTGAAGACCATGTTAGATATGCAAGAAATGACTTAATGGGAATGGTTAGAGAAGATTTAGGTTACGACATGGCTAGACACGTAGACTCTACTGTTCACATGTTTGATGAATGGGGTCTTCCAATGATGAAAAATGAACAAACTGGAAGATATTTAAGAGAAGGTAAATGGCAGATCATGATCCATGGTGAAAGTTACAAACCTATTGTTGCTGAGGCGGCAAAAAAATCTGCTGACAAAATTTATAATAGAATAATGATAACTCATTTACTTATGGATGAGTCACAAGATAATAGAATTGGTGGAGCAGTTGGCTTCAACATGAGAACAGGTGATTTTCATGTTTTTAGAGCAAAAGCTGTAATAGTTGCAGCTGGTGGTGCTTCTCATATCTTCAAACCAAGAGCAGTTGGAGAAGGAATGGGTAGAACTTGGTATGCCCCTTGGAGTAACGGTTCAGCATATGCTCTTCCTATTGCTGCTGGAGCTAAAATGACACAAATGGAAAATAGAATTGTGTTATGTAGATTTAAAGATGGTTATGGGCCAGTTGGAGCTTATTTCTTACACTTAAAAACGTATACCCAGAACGCTAATGGGGAAAATTATGAGAAGAAATGGTATGATCAAACTAAAGAATTAGTTGGCGAATATATTGATCATCACCCAACACCTACTTGTTTAAGAAATCATGCTTTCATTCAAGAAGTTGCTGCTGGTGGTGGACCAATTCATATGGTTACAACTGAAGCTTTCCAAGATCCACATTTAGAAACAGTTGGTTGGGAGAACTTCTTAGGAATGACTGTTGGTCAAGCTGTTGTATGGGCGTCTCAAAACATTGATCCTAAATACACAAATCCTGAATTAACAACTTCAGAACCTTATGTAATGGGTTCACACGCTACTTGTTCAGGAGCTTGGGTAAGCGGTCCTGAAGATTTATCTCCACCAGAATATTTCTGGGGTTATAACAGAATGCTTACAATTGATGGTTTATTTGGTGCTGGAGACACTGTGGGTGGAAGTGCTCATAAGTTTTCATCTGGATCTTTCACAGAAGGTAGATTAGCTGCTAAAGCTGCTGTTAAGTATATTGAAGATAAAAAAGCTGAAGGAGTTAAGGTTTCAGACAAACAATGTGAGGATTTCAAAGCAATGGTCTACAAACCACTTGAAAACTTCACTGTTGCACAAAACGAAATCACTGGTGGAACTGTCTCTCCTAGCTATATATCACCAATCCAAGGTCTACAAAGACTACAGAAGATTATGGATGAATATGTAGGTGGAATTACATCTAATTATATGACTAATGGCAATATGTTGAAAAGAGGCCTTGAATTACTTGAATGGCTTCAAGAAGATCTTGAGCATGTGGGTGCTGAGGATTATCACCAATTGATGAGAGCTTGGGAGTTGAAACATAGAGCTTTAACTTCTCAGTGTGTAACTGAACATACTTTATTTAGAGAAGAAACTAGATGGCCAGGATACTATTATAGAGGAGATCATATGAAACTTGATGATGATAATTGGCATTGTCTGACAGTTTCTAGAAGAGATCCAAAAACTGGTAAATTTAGTATGGAGAAGGTTCCGGTCTACCACATCGTGGATGAGAACGAGAAGAAAAAAGCTTCTTAAGATACTTTAATTAGAATTAGACAAGTAATGGATATTTTATCAAAAAAAGATGATGAAATATATGAGTTGGCTAAACCTATTTGGTTCAACTTGGTAAAATCATCAAACCTTAAAGATTATGGTGGATTTACTAGAGATTTTTCAACTCAGATGCTCTTTGGAGCCAATGAAGTAGAGCTTGGAAAACAATGGGCTAACAATAAGCTTATCACTAATCTTCATGAAACGTTTGAGCCTTTTGGGTGTCTTAGAAGAGGAGAGCATATAACTGTTCTGATAAAACAGACCAATAAAGAAATTCCAGGAGAATTTTTAGGAAGGTTAGTATTGGGTGTTGAGGATGAAATGGTTAAAGTTTTTGGCGCAACGATCTATTAGAAAAAAATTTATGTAATTTTAAAATAATATTTGACAATTTGTTCTCTGGGTGTATTGACGCACTTAATGCAATTTTCTAACGTAAAAATTTTCAATAAACTAACTAGCTTAAAAGTTTCTTTAGTAAAAACAGGTATATTTTTAAGTTTAGCTGCTTATTGGGGAGTTATTATAGTTGGAACTTTTATTACTTTTAACTAAGTTGTTTTTTAAACAATTTATTTTTTTAAATGGATGTATTTTTACCCATCGCACAAGTTTTTGTTAATCCAATAGAAATTCTTATATTAAGTGCAATAGTTGGTGTCCTTTCTGGATTGTTTGGAGTAGGTGGCGGTTTTTTAATGACGCCTTTTTTAATTTTTTTAGGAATTCCTCCTGCTTATGCAGTAGCAAATGAAGCAAACAATATCTTAGCTACTTCAGTTTCTGGTTCAACAACACATTATTTAAAAAATACTTTAGATTACAAAATGGGTTTAATGATTGTTATTGGTGGTGCCATAGGAACCTCATTAGGAATTTTTACTTTTTCTTATTTTAAAGGTATAGGAAAAATAGACACGGTAATCTCTTTAGCTTACATGTATATTTTAGCAATCATTGGATCTTTAATGTTAGTCGAGAGCCTTGGTGAGATTGATAAAGCCAAAAGAAATATTTTAGTTAAAAAAAAATTACATGTTCATTATTGGATCCATGGTCTTCCTTTAAGAATGAGATTTCCAAAATCAAAATTATATGAAAGTATCTTTACCCCAATAGTTATTGGTTTAGTAGTTGGTTTTATTGCTGCAATAATGGGAATAGGTGGAGCATTTATATTAGTGCCAGCAATGATTTATATAATTAAGATGCCAACTAAACTTGTTCCTGGAACATCGCTTTTTGTTACAATTTTTGTAAGTGTAATTGTTACTTTCCTACATTCATTTAATTATGGTTCGATTGATTTACTTTTAGTATTTCTACTTGTTATTGGATCAATAATTGGTGTTCAGATTGGACAAAAATTAGGAGAAAAAATTGATAGCTCAGGATTAAGAGCATTGATGGCTATTTTGATTTTAGCAGTTGGTATTGCTATTGCTTATGATTCATTTTTTGCAGATCATGATACAAATTCAACAATCACTTCTGTAATTCCTGATTTAAATTTTTTCTCACAATTTATTCTTGATTTTTCTAATGAGATGCCATTCTTTTATGGCTTATTTTCAATTATGTTTGCAATATTTTTAGGTGTAGCAGCAGCTTTTATAAGAAGATTTTTTTCAAATTTTAAAAAACAAATGTTGATGAAATCTTAATTAAATAAGTAAAGATATAATTCAATAGTCCCTAAACAAACAATTCCAACAGTGGCCATTCCAACAAACCCAACTACAAAAGGTTTGTATCCCATATTTTTTAAATCTCTTAAATTAGTAGACATACCAATTGCCGCCATTGCCATTGTTAGGAATATTTTTGATAAAGATTTAATGTTATCTACAGTGCTAAGCCAAAGTTCACTATTGTTTGTAATAAAAAGTTGATCGCCAACATTTCTAACAATAATCATTGCAACAAATCCAAGTACAAAATAGGGAAAAATATTAATTATTGAGTATTTTTTTTCTCTAGATTGGCCTCTGTTATAAAGATACGCAAACAAGGGTATCATAATAATCAAAAAAGTATTTCTGATTAGTTTAGTAACTGTTGCTACATTTAAAGTCTCTGGACTATTGAATTGCTGATCATAGATCAATCCAGCAGCTGCTACTTGCGCTGTTTCATGTATAGAAGTCCCCAAAAACAAACCGATTAGAAGTGGTTCCCCATTAAAATAAAAATTTGCAAAGTATGGATAGATTAACATTGAGAGAATTCCAAACAAAGTGATGTTCGCAATTGCATAGGATATCTCATTTTTTTTAGCACCAATAACAGGAGCGGTTGCCATGATGGCTGTTGTTCCACATACCGTGCTTCCGATAGAAATTAGATAAGCCATATTTCTTGGAATCTTTAATTTATTGATTAAAAGTTTAATGACTACCAATACACTTACGATACAAATTACTATTAAAGGAATAGCAATTGCACCAAATTCTAGAAACTCAAAAGGTTTTAATTGAATACCTAAGCAAATTATTCCAAGTTTTAAAATATTTTTTTGAGTAAAATCCAAACCTCTTATGAAACTTTCTCTTATTTTAAAAACATTTCCAAAGAACATTCCTAAAAGGATTGCTATCATTGCAGTGGATATAGGACTTTTTTCATATCCTAGTAACTCTGTGCCTATAATATTATTAAAACCTTGCGATAGCGTGTAAAGAACAAACGCAAGTATAATACCAGGTAAAAGTACCAGGTACTTATTTTTAGCCATAAAGTAGGATTTTTAATTAAGCACTTCTGTAAAGCTTAGTCATTACAAATTCTCTATGACCTAAAGCTTCAGCACAAGTTAACCTTCCATTAGCTGTTCTTATAGTTGCTTTGATTAGTTCATCACCAGCTTGATCCAAATTCATTTCTCTAGAAAGTATTTTAGAAACATCGCAGTCAATATGCTCTTTCATACTTACAGCTGTTAATGGATTGGCTGTTAATTTTACAACTGGTTCAATTGGGTTTCCAATAATATTTCCTTGTCCCGTTGGGAATAAGTGAATATTAAAACCACCTGCAGCTTGTAACGTAACACATTCTGCAGCAGCTGAAGAAGTATCCATGAAATATAATCCTGGACCTTTTTGTGGCTCTTCAGCAGGTGTTAATACATCTACAAATTGTCTTGATCCTATTTTTTGGAAATTACCAAATGCTTTTTCTTCAATTGTAGTCAGTCCTCCAGCAATATTTCCCGCAGTAGGTTGACTTTCTGATAAATCATCTGTTGCTTCTTTTAAAATGAAATCATTGTATTCATTCCAAGTTTTTTTAAACTTCTCTTGTGCTTCTGGAGTTTTACCTCTTTTTTCACAAACAGTTTCAGCACCTGTAAGTTCTGAAGTTTCACCAAAACATAAATGAACTCCTAATGGCTCTAATTTATCCATTAAATTTCCAACTGTTGGATTAGATGCAAGACCTGAAGTAGTATCAGACTCTCCACATTTTACAGAAATCCAAAGATCACTTATTGGACATTCCTCTCTTTGTTTTTCAGAAGCCCACATTGAAAACTCTTGAGCTTTTTTTGAAGCTTTCATGATTGTTTCAATGTCACCAGCACCCTCTATACTAAAGCCTTCAACAGGTTTTCCAGTTTTTGCTACTTCATCAACAATTCTTTTAGTCCATTTAGGCTCAATACCAATAATTATAGCAGCAGCAACATTTGGGTTTTTTGCTGTACCTATCATTGTTCGAAAATGTAACTCTAAATCGGCACCAAACTGTAATCTTCCATACGAGTGAGGTAACGCAATTGTGCCTTTAATATTGTTTGCGACAGCTTCAGCACAAGCATTTGAAATATCATCAACAGGCAAAATGATTACATGATTTCTTGTTCCAGCTCTTCCATTTTCTCTTTTATAACCTAAAAAACTTTTTGGGATTTCCATATTACTACCACTTCTTTGTTTTAACGTTGTGAACATGTACGTGTTCACCTTTTTTGATTGATTTGACTACTTTACCAATATCATGACCATATTTAATAATAGTGTCACCTTCATTTAAATCGCTCATAGCAATTTTGTGTCCTAGAGGGATTTCATCTTCAGATTGAATGTTAACTGTCTTGTCATTTTCCATAATCCAACAAGAGCAGTCCTGTTTCGGAGTGATTTTTTCAATAACAACTACTCCTACGTTGTCTTTTTCGTCGTGTATAATGATGTCTGTAGCCATAATGTTGTGTCGAATTGTTTGTTTGAAATTTAGAAAATCTTATATATTAATCGCGAAAATTGACAAACGAATTTTATAAATTCTTAATAATTATACTTTAGAGGGGTTCTAGTCTTATGACAAAAATGACAACAGAAGAAGCTTTTGTAAAAGTTTTACAAATGCACGGCATTGAGCACGCTTTTGGAATTATCGGTTCTGCTTTCATGCCAATATCAGATATTTTTCCTGATGCAGGAATTACTTTTTGGGATGTAGCCCATGAAACAAATGGTGGTTTAATTGCTGATGGTTACACAAGAGCTACAGGTAAAATGTCTATGGTCATTGCACAAAACGGACCAGGTATAACAGGACTAGTAACTCCAATTAAAACTGCATATTGGAATCACACACCTCTATTATTAGTAACACCACAAGCTGCAAACAAAACTATGGGCCAAGGTGGTTTTCAAGAAGTAGAGCAAATGAACCTGTTTAAAGATATGGTTTGTTATCAAGAAGAAGTTAGAGACCCATCAAGAATGGCAGAAGTTCTAAACAGAGTAATCGAAAAAGCTATAAGAGGTTCAGCTCCAGCACAAATAAACGTTCCAAGAGATTATTGGTGTCAGGTTATTGATATAGATTTACCACCAATTGTAAGATTAGAAAGACAAGGTGGAGGTAACGATGCTGTTTCTAAAGCTGCTGATTTATTATCTAATGCAAAATTTCCAGTAATACTTTCAGGTGCTGGTGTTGTTATTGGTGGAGCTATTGATGCTACTAAAAATCTTGCTGAAAAATTAGATGCACCAGTATGTTGTGGTTATCAGCATAACGATAGTTTTCCAGGAAGTCATCCATTAGCAGTAGGACCTTTAGGTTATAATGGTTCTAAAGCTGCAATGGAATTAATTTCAAAAGCTGATGTTGTTTTGGCACTAGGTACAAGATTAAATCCATTTTCAACTTTACCAGGATATGGAATTGATTATTGGCCAAAAAATGCAAACATCATTCAGGTAGATATTAATCCTGATAGAATTGGTTTAACTAAAAAAGTAACAGTTGGAATTAGTGGTGATGCAAAATTAGTTGCAGAGCAAATTTTAGCAAAACTATCTTCAAACGCTGGAGATACTGATAGACAAGCTAGAAAAGATTTAATTCATCAAACAAAATCTGCATGGTTACAAAAACTTTCAAGTTTAGATCATGAAGATGATGATGAGGGAACAGTTTGGAATAAAGAGG
This sequence comes from Candidatus Pelagibacter sp. HIMB1715, assembly GCF_052047595.1. Lineage (NCBI taxonomy): Bacteria > Pseudomonadati > Pseudomonadota > Alphaproteobacteria > Candidatus Pelagibacterales > Candidatus Pelagibacteraceae > Candidatus Pelagibacter > Candidatus Pelagibacter sp. HIMB1715. The sequence goes on from NZ_JBNAJY010000017.1 coordinate 18,738, forward strand.
CTAGAGAAAGAGATGCAGACAGAATGTCACCAAGACAAGCTTGGAGAGCAATTCAATCTGGTATGCCTGATGATGTAATTATTTCAAGTGATATTGGAAATAACTGCGCCATTGGTAATGCTTACCCAACTTTTGAAAAACCAAGAAAATATTTAGCTCCAGGTTTATTCGGACCCTGTGGTTATGGATTTCCATCTATACTAGGTGCAAAAATTGGTTGCCCTGATACTCCAGTAATTGGTTTTGCGGGAGATGGTGCTTTTGGAATTAGCATGAACGAAATGAGCTCATGTGCAAGAGAAGAATGGCCTGCAATTACAATGGTAATTTTTAGAAATTATCAATGGGGTGCAGAAAAAAGAAATACCACTCTATGGTTTGATAATAATTTTGTTGGAACTGAGTTAGACCCTGAATTAAGTTACGCTAAAGTTGCTGATGCATGTGGTTTAAAAGGTGTAACTGTTAGAACTATGGAAGAAACAACAAATGCAATCAAGCAATCTTGTGAAGATCAAAAGAAAGGAATTACAACATTTATAGAAGTAATTCTTAACCAAGAACTTGGAGAACCATTTAGAAGAGATGCGATGAAGAAACCGGTAAGAGTTGCTGGTATCAACAAAACAGATATGAAGAAACAACCTTCATTAAACTCTTAAAATCTTTTAAAAATTTATCAATTATCGTAAAGTCACTTCATGGAAGTGACTAACGATAATAGCTGTAGTTGGATTAATGATCTTAATCCAAGAACAAACATCAAGTCTCTTCTATCAAACGATGAGTGTGATTGGTTAATAATAGGTGCTGGTTACACAGGTCTGTCTGCTGCAAGAAAATTAGCTCAAATAAATTCAAATTTAAAAATTATACTAGCAGATGCCCAACTAGCAGGTGAGGGTGCTAGTGGAAGAAATTCTGGTTATTTGGTTGATACAACTTTGAACGATGGTTTTACATCAAATAAAGAACTGCAAAATTACAAAAAGAAAGCTGATATTTATTCATTAGGAATAGATGTAGTAAAAAAATTTATTAAAGAATATCAAGTAGATTGTGATTGGAATGAATCTGGTAAATATTTTGCTTCATCAAAAATTGAAGATAAAAAAATTTTAGAAAATTTTTCAAATACATTATCTAAGTTAGGCTTTGAACACAGCTTATTAAAAAACAAAGAATTGTCTGAAAAATTAGGTACTAGTTTTTATAATATCGGACTTTACACAAACGGTGGTATTCTAATACATCCAGGAAAATTAGTTAGAGCAATGATTGATGCTCTTCCTACTAATGTTTTTTTGTATGAAAATTCTTGTTTATTAAATTGGAATAAAAATAAAGATTTCATTTTTTGTAATTTCAAAAATGGAATAATTAAATCAAAAAATATTATTTTTGCTACGAATGGTTTCTTAAAATCACTAGGGATAAAATCAAATTATAATTTTCCTATTACATTAACTGCGAGCATGACAAGAAGATTATCTGATGAAGAATTTAAATCTATTGGTGAACCAAAAGAATGGGGCGTACTACCTGTTAGGCCAATGGGTGCAACAATTAGAATGACAAAAGATAGAAGAATTTTGATAAGAAATACAGCAGAAGTCCACAATCCATTTGGTATGTCAAATTCCACTCTTAAAAAAAGATCTTTCAATCAGAAACTTGGAATACAAAAAAGATTTCCACAATTACCCAATGATATAATTAAATCATCATGGTCTGGAATAGTATCAAGAACAAGGAATAGTTCTCAAATATTTGAAAAAATTGATAGTAATATTTTTGCCGCTGGTTGTTATAACGGTTCAGGTATTGGTGTAGGAACTTTATTTGGTGAACAAATTGCTCTTAAAGCGATTAATGAAAGTACTAGTGAAATAAAAACAATAGAAGCGAGGAATAAACCTACTTGGTTACCACCGCAACCATTTTTAAATTTAGGAATAAAAACTAGATTAGTTTATGAACGTTTGAGAGCTAAATCAGAAATCTAATTAATTCTAATTTTTTGATTTATCACAAGAACAGCGCCAATGATTAAAATCGGAAGACCCATTATTAGATCATATTGCCATTCTAAATTTTCAAATATTGTTGAAATAATTAATGCTAATACGGGCATTACAACACCAACATAACCAGCTCTTCCAGGTCCAACTTTTTCAAGTAACTTTAAATAAGATACAAAAGCAAATATTGAACCAAAAATTGAAAGATAAAGCAGTGAAGAGATGTAGCTAAAACTAGTTTCAAATAATAATTCAGCTCCTCTAAATTTTGTAATTATCAGTGTAACAATTGAACCATAAAACATAGCATATGCTATTGTTTGTATTGGAGGAAAATTATTATTTAAGTTTCTTTGGTGAACCATATTACCTGTTGATGCACTAAATGTTCCAATCAAAGCTAGAAACAATCCTATATGAGTTCCTTCGCTAAAACTAAAATTGAAAATTTCATCATTAAAAATTATCAAAATACCCACCATACCAATTGATGCTCCAATTAAAGTTTTTATAGAAGGTTTCTTTTTAAAATAGAAGGTTTCACCAACTATATTCATTATTACCACAGTTGAAAATACAATTGCTGGAAAAGCACTAATCAAATAAGTGTTAGACAAATAGAAGAAAACATAATTCACCGAATACAAACAAATTCCAAAAAACAAAAACCAAAAATGCTGATTAATTGAAAATTGTAATTTTTCTTTTTTAATTATTAAAAAAATAAAGATTATAAATGAAGCTATTAAAAATCTATAAAATACAGATACCAGTGGATCAACATAGCCTAATTGAAATTTAATTAGATACCAGGTGGGTGACCAACAAAAAAGAGTGATTATAAAAAGAAAAATATTATTCATGATTAGCTAATTTTTACACACGTATTCTATGAATAAAATTATCCTTCTGATTATAATATTATGAAATAACTGCTCTTACAGACCCAAGTTTATCAATTTTTGCTGTATATGTTCCTTTTTTTATAATAGGCACAACCCCAACTGTGGATCCTGTAAAAACATAAAAATCTTTGTCTAAATTAATTTTATCTTTTTTAACTTTATTTAAAACAAATCTTAATGAATTTATTGGATTTACATAAACAGCATTTGTGTTTCCATCTACACTTTGCTTAGCTTTTTTATTTGAAATATTTGTTTTTAAATTACCTATGTTAATTTTTTTAAATTTTTTCTTTTGACCAATTAAAAATTTAATATTACCTCCAAAGTCACTACTTAAATCTCCAAAAGAAGTAATACCTTTTCTTTTTTGCCTATATCCAACTACTTCGATACAGGGTGCCATGTGTGAAATATATTTAGTTACGTTACTATTTGTGAGCTTACCTTTTGAAGTGAAAAAAGTTTTTTTGATTAAATAACAAACTTCAAGTTCGATCCCTAAAGCATATTTATTTATTTTTACTTTCTTTCCACTTTTTATTAAGTTTTTTTTGAAAACAGATGCAATAAAAGGCTCTTTTTCTTTTAATTTTTTCATTAACGGAATGCCAGTTCCACCAGCTTTAAAACCTATTGTTGGATCTTTTATTTTGCTTTCACATAATTTTCTAAATTTGTCCGCCTCAGTAAGTTTTTTTGTAAATCTACTAGGTATAGAAGAGATAATTTTATTATTAAGAAAAGCATTAACTAATTTATCTGAAATTTTATCTTTAAGTGTTTTTGTCATAAGAATTTTTAATTTATTTTTTTGATGTTTGATTAATAACAAATATTCCTGAAGTTGTAATTATTATTGCACCTATAATAGTAAATAAATCTGGAACATCATCATAGAAGAAAAATCCAAAAATTATTGCCCAAAAAATTAAAGTATAATGAAATGGTTGTATTATGCTAGCTCTTGCATTTTTAAGTGCTAATATTTGGAAGTATATACCTAATGAAAAAAATAAACCAATTGGCACAAAGAAATATAAAGAATTAAAATTAACAGGTTGCCAAAAATTAATCGCCATTATTGAGGTTATAACAATCCCAACTAAAGAAGAGTAGAACAAGGATACTTCAGGAGCATCATATTCAGTTATTTTTTTTGTTGCGATTTGATAAAGACCCAGAAAAAAAGCTGCTAGCAATGGAATAAAAGAATTTACACTAAATACATCAGATGCAGGTCTAATAATTATTAAAACTCCAATAAAACCTATAAAGATTGCTATCCAAGTTTTGATTGATACTCTTTCATTTAAAATAAATACAGATAATGCAACTATAATTATAGGTGCTAGTGCACCTATGCTATGAGCGTTAGCTAAAGACAAGTGTTTAAAAGATAAAACAAAAAAACCAGATTCTAAAATAGATAGTAGACTTCTTATAATTTGAAGTTTTAAATTATTAGATCTATAAAAATTATTATTGTTAGCTCTTTTTGCTTCCATCAAGCCTAACAAAAGCACAAAAATATATTTGATAAATAATAATTGAAAAATAGAGTAATGAATAACCGCAGTTTTTTGAATTGCATCAAGGATTGAAAATGAAAAGTAAGCAATTATTGCAAAAATAATTCCCAGTGTTTCTCTTGATTTAAATTTCATTTTTTTTGTTTTAATTTTATTTCAAGTTGTTATTGATTAATTCAGACTGTCATGGATTTTGTATTACTATATTTTGTTATAGCAAGTTTTTTAATAGTGATAGTGCCTGGCCCCACTGTTAGTCTGATCATTGCTAATTCTTTAAGATCTGGTGTAAAAGCAGGATTATTAAATGTTTTTGGTACCCAAGTTGGCGTTTTAATTTTGTTATTTTTGTTAGCACTTGGATTTGAAATAGTTTCTCCTTTTCTAGAAGTGATTATTAATTATGTAAGAATTCTAGGTTCGATTTATTTAATTTCACTTGGAGTAATTGCAATTAAGTCAGATATTGATTTAAACAAAACTCAAGTAACTAAATTTGAAAAAAAATATTTTCTCCAAGGATTAATAGTGATTTTAACTAATCCAAAAATATTTTTGTTCCTTGGTGCATTTATTCCTCAATTTATTAATATAAATGAACCTGTTAGTTATCAGATAATTTATTTTGGAATTATCTTTATAATAGTAGCTACAATATTTGATAGCTCATATGCATTTGTATTTGGCAAGTTTAGAGAATTCATAGCATCAAAATATTTAAAAGTTTTAAATAAAATTGGCGGATTTATATTAATTCTAGTTGGTATTTGGATGTTTTTTTATTAATTTTCCAAAACAGACATTGGGTCCAATCTAGTTTGAAACCAATTAATTCTAAAATCAAGATGAGGTCCAGTTGATCTACCTGTCGATCCGACGGTTCCAATAATATCTCCTTGATTAATTAAATCTCCAACAGAAACTAAAACGTTTTCTAAATGTGAATAAATTGTTGATATACCATGACCATGATCCATAATGACTGTACCCCCGGTATAATATAAATCATCTTCAGCCATTGTAACTTTACCTGAGCCTGATGATTTAATCATTGTTCCTTGTTTCGCAGCAATATCAATTCCGTAATGTGGCCATCTAGGTTTACCGTTTAAAATTCTTTGACTCCCATAAACACCACTAATTATTCCTTCAACAGGCATTATAAATTTTTGCTTAAAAAACTGTAATTCAGAATTAATTGCTCTTGCTTCGCCAATTGCATTATTTTCTTTTTTAATTCTTTTATAGACTGACTCGGGTGGGGTTACTTTGCTTTCTTCTAAGCCATCTATTCTTTGGATGTTGTATTTTCTTTTTAAAACTTTTTTGGTTATTGTAGTTTTTTTTCCATCAAAGATTTTTGTAAAAGTAAGATCATATTTTTGATCTCTATCAATACCAAAAACGAAAAAACCATCCTTTGATACTCTTACTTCTTTTTTTCCAACAATTATCTTTGCACCAGGATTTGTTTTTCCTAAGATAAAATGACCTTGTAAGAATTTACCTTGAAATTCTATCGCGTTTGCAGTTGAAAAAAATAAGAAAAATATTAAAAAAAATCTATTTATTACTGAGCTGTCCATCCACCATCTATTATAATTGATGTTCCAGTTATCATTGAGGAAGCAGGTGAGGCTAAGAAACAAACTGTTGTCGCTACATCGCTTTCAGTTGCTGCTTTTCCCATTGGAATATTTCCAAGTGCTAGTTTTTTAAATTTTTTATTTTTAAAGAAATTTTTAACCATTGGAGTTTCAACAAACGTAGGAGCTACTGTGTTAACTCTTATATTTCTTTTAGCTAACTCTACACCCATACCTTTTGTCAAACCTTCAATCCCAAATTTAGTCATATTGTAAACATTTCTCCCACCCATACCTACATGACCTAATTGAGAAGACATATTAATAATAGAGCCAGGTCTCTTTTTATTTTTAAGCATTTTCTTAACTACTAATTGCGCAACGTTAAATGCAGCTTTTAGATTTAAATCTACCAAGTAGTTCATACTTTTTTGTTTAATTTTTTCAAAAGGTTCAGGAATATTAGTTCCAGCATTGTTTACTAAAACATCAATAATTTTGATTTTTTCTAATTTTGCTTTTAGATCTTCATAATTCATTACATCGCAAGGAACTTTAATTACTTTACCTTTGATTTTTTTAATATCTTTTTCTAATTTATTTAAATCAGATGGAGTTCTGCTTAATGCTATTACTGTTGCTCCAGCTTCAGCTAGTGCGATAGAACAAGCTCTCCCAAGTCCTTTACCAGCACCAGTAACTAGTGCGTACTTATTTTTAAGATTAATTTTTTGAAGATACATTAAAAGAATATTATTTTAATATCTGTATAAATCAACTCAACAGCTACTATTAATATTGCCAATAACCCAACCCATGCAATCCATTTGTATTTTTTTATCCATCCAGAAATTAATGTTGCAGCAGTTGCCATTAAAACAATCGATAGAACCAATCCAAATACAAGTAATCCATAATGATCACCTGCAGCACCAGCAACACCTAAAACATTATCTAAACTCATTGTAAAATCAGCAAGTAAAACAGTCCAAATTGCTTTTAAAAAACTTGAGTTGTCTACTTTTATATCTTCCTCTGAATCTGAGCCTTTGATTACATCAACATAAAGTTTGTAAACAATATAAAGGAGTAAAATTCCCCCAATAAGCCTTAGTCCTGTAATTTGTAACAAATAAGCCGTAAGTAACGTTAATATTATCCGTAATATTACTGCACCACCAATTCCCCAAAATATAACTTTCTTCCTTTGTTCAACTGGAAATTTTGAGGCTACCATTCCAATTATAATGGCATTGTCACCAGCTAACACTAAATCAATAAAAATTATTTGTGTTAAAATAGCAATTTGTTCGGGAGTAAAAAATTCTGCAAACATTATTGTTGTAGTATCATGTCAGCACCTTTTTCTGCAATCATAATCGTAGGTGCATTAGTATTTCCTGAAGTAATGTTAGGCATTATTGATGCATCAATAACTCTAAGATTTTCTATTCCTCTTACTTTTAATTTTTCATCAACTACTGACATCTCATCTTGTCCCATCTTACATGTACCAACAGGATGAAAGATGGTTTGTGCAAAATTTGATGCTTCTTTCACCAATTCCTCGTCATCATCAATATGAATACCAGGTCTATATTCCTCAGGTGTATATTTTTTAAAAGTTTCAGATTCCATTATAATTTTTCTTGTTAATTTTAATCCTTTAGCAGCAATCATTCTATCGTGATCAGTTGATAGGTAGTTTTGTTTTATTTTTGCGTAAACACGCGAGTCTTTATCAACAATACTTACGTGACCTCTACTTGTAGGTCTTATATTTGAAACAGTTGGAGTAAACGCGTGAAAATCATGATTTTTTGTAGCTCCCAAAGTATCCATACTCATTGGCTGAACGTGCCATTGTAAATCTGGTAATTCTAAAGAAGGGTCACTTTTTGCAAACATACAAAGCTGACTTGCTCCCATAGTCATTGGACCACTTCTTTTAAAAACATACTCTAATCCGATAAGCAAATTTCCAAACAAGCTATTAATTTTTTTGTTAAGAGATTTTAAACCGTTAATTTTATAAATAGGTCTTAACATTAAGTGATCGTGTAGATTTTCACCTACACCATTTAAATTATGAACCATATCAATTCCTAAATTTTTTAGTTTTTCTGGATTTCCAATTCCTGACACTTGTAATATTTGAGGAGAACCGATTGCACCAGAAGAAACTATAACTTCTCTATTTGCTTCAGCTGTTTTCAATTCATTATCTTGCCAATACTCAACTGATTTTGCCTTTTTATTTTCAAAGTTAATTTTTTTAACATGAGCGTGAGTAATAATTGTTAAATTTTTTCTATGCTTAACAGGGTTTAGATAACCAACAGCAGTACTGCATCTAAATCCATCTTTTTCTGTTACTTGAAAATAACCACAGCCATGATTGTCTCCTGTATTAAAATCTTTTGTTTTTGGTACACCAAATTCCTCAGCAGCGTTCTGAAACTCATCTAATAGAGGAAGATGTATTCTTTGATCTGAGACAGAGAGAGGTCCACCAACTCCATGATATTCACTTTTGCCTCTTTCTTGATTTTCTGCTTTTATAAAATAGGGCAGAACATCATCCCAACCCCAGCCAGTATTTCCAAGCTGTCTCCAAATATCATAATCTCTGTGTTGTCCTCGGATATATAAAAGTCCATTGATAGAAGAGCTTCCTCCTAAAGTTTTTCCACGGGGATAACGTATTGAAATATTATTCATGCTTTCATCTGGTTCTGTCTTGTAGCACCAGTCAGTATTAGGGTTGTGCATTGTTTTAAAATAACCAACTGGAATATGGATCCATGGATAATTATCTTTACCTCCAGCCTCAATCAAAAGAACTTTGTGTGAAGGATTTTCTGATAGCCTATTTGCTAAAACACAGCCCGCTGATCCAGCTCCTAGTATAATGAAATCAAAATTATTCATAAATTAGAACTCTTATAAATTAAAAAAATTATATTTCTAACAAATCTGTTAAAAATTTTAAAATATACCAATATTAACACTTGTTTTAGTTTTCATTCTTTGACACAGTTTCGACTTTAAAAATAAAGAGAGGGAAACAAATGAAAAAAATCATTTCAATGTTATTTGCAGTTGCAATGGTGTTTGGATTTATTTCAAATGCTAATGCTGCAAAAACACTAAAATGTCAGACAGTTCTTAACACAAAAGCTGATGAAGTTAAGATGTTAAAGGACTTTACTGACACAGTAACAGCGTTAACTGGTGGATCTCTTAAGTTTGAAATTATGCCAGCTGGAGCTGTTGTTGGTGTAAAAGAAACTTTAGATGCAGTTGACAAAGGTCTAATCGATTGTGGTTTTGCATGGACTCACTATTGGTCAGGTGACCATCCTGCAGCTATGCTATTCGGTTCTCCAGTAGCTGGTGGTGGTGTTGGTATTGACAACATTGCATTCTTATCATGGTTCCAGTATGGCGGTGGAAAAGAGCTATACGACAGACTATGGAAAGAAATGGGAAGAGACATCAAAGGATTTATGATTCAACCAGTTGGACCAGAAGCTTTAGGTTGGTTTCCAAAACCAATTAAAGATATGGCTGACTTTAGAAAATATAAGTTCAGAACTCCTCCAGGAATTCCAGGACAAACATATAAAGACATCGGTATCGCATCTGTAGCTATGGGTGGTGGAGATATTCTACCAGCTTTAGAAGCAGGAACAATTGATGCTGCTGAATGGTGTTGTCCAAAACCAGACTTAACGTTTGGTTTCCAAAAAGTATTAAAGCACTACTACCTACAAGGTTTACACCAAGTAGTCGTAAATGCTGACTTTTATATTACTGGAAAAACATACAACGCTATGAGCGATCATGAGAAGAAGTCTCTTGAAGTTGCAGCTAATGCATCATTAGCTAAATCTTTAAGTTACAGAATTTATGAAAACGGTAAAGCTTTAAGAGAGCTTACTGAAGTTCATGGAGTTAAATTAGAGGACACACCTTCTGATTACTTCACAGAATACATGGCTGCAGCTAAGAAAAGTTTGGAAACAAACGCTGCAAACAATGCATTCTTTGCAGAAGTATGGGACTCTATGAAAGAATTTGCTGATATAGCAGTTCCTTTCTGGAGTGGTGCTCAAATGTCTAATGCGAAGCTAGGAATGGCTCACGCAGCAACATTAAAGTAATCCAATAATTAATCTATAATTCAATTAGAGCGGACTTAATTGTCCGCTCTAATTTTTCTAACAAAATTTTTATGGCTGAAGAACCAACTAAACTAGATATATCAGATGAAATGATAGCCGAAAGGCGAGGTGGTTCAGGAAAGATGCCAAATGACATGCCATCATGGATGGCAAGTTCTATTGTAAATATTGATAAATTTAGCAAATGGATAGGTAACGTTGTTTGTTGGATACTGATGCCACTTATCTTTGCCATGACTTATGAAGTTTTAGCAAGAAAACTTTTTCATGCACCTACAATATGGGCTTATGACATAAGTCGATTTTTATACGGTGCACTATTCATGTTAGGCGCAGGTTATGCGCTTTCAAAAGGTGTTCATATAAGAGCAGATTTTTTATACAGAAATTTCAAAACAAAAAACCAAGGGACGATTGATTTTTGGTTATATATTTTATTTTATTTCCCAGGACTAATTGTCTTTCTTTATATGACAATTGGTTATGTAGGTGAATCTATTCAAAGAGGTGAAAGAGGAATGGATACTACATGGATGCCTTATATGTGGCCGATTAAGAGTTGTTTATTGATTGGTATCGTATTTTTATTAATCCAAGGTATTTCAGAATTATTAAAAAGTTATTGGGCCGCTACTAGAGGAAAATGGCCAGGAGAAGATGAATAATGTTAGCTGAATTTATAGATCCAGCATATTTAGGTTTTATTCTGGTTGGAGTAATGCTTTTTGCAATTTTCGTAGGATTTCCTATTTCATTTACACTTATATTTTTAGGTTTTGTATTTGGATATTTAGGGTTTGGAAAGTTGGTCTTTTATTTAATGACGCTCCAATTTTCGATGGTAATGACCGAACAAACTCTCGCCGCCGTACCGCTCTTTGTATTTATGGGCATTATGATGGAGCAGGCAGGTTTGATGGAAAGATTATTCTCATCATTTCAAATGATGCTCGCAAGAGTTAGAGGAGCATTATATTATGCTGTTCTTTTTGTTTCAGTTATTTTTGCTGCAGCAACAGGAATTGTTGGAGCCTCAGTAACCATACTCGGTATAATGGCCGCAAAATCTATGAATAGATCTGGATATGACGTTAGACTTGCTGCAGGAACAATAACAGCAGGTGGTACTTTAGGAATTTTAATTCCACCAAGTATCATGCTTGTTGTAATGGGCCCAATTATGGAAATTCCAGTAATTGATTTATTTGCAGCTGCTATAATTCCAGGAATTCTTCTTGCGAGTTTATACGCTGGATACACAACAATAAGATGTATGATCAATCCAAAATTGGGACCTGTAATTCCTGAAGAGATGAGAGCTGCTAGTATGAAAGAAGTTTGGATTGAATTCTTCTTAGGTTTAGTTCCACCAGCAGCGTTAGTGTTTGCTGCATTAGGAAGTATACTTTTTGGTTTTGCAACTCCAACAGAAGCAGCTGGTTGTGGTGCAATGGGAGCGTTGTTACTTTCTTTAGCATACAAAAAATTAACTTTTTCAAAACTTCAAGAAGCTCTTGTTAAAACTTTAGAGATAACGGCTTTAATTATGGTTTTAGTTGCTGCATCAAACTTTTTTGGAGCTGTGTTTGCAAGACTAGGTACTCCAACTTTATTAACTGAATTCTTGTTAGGTTTAGACATGAACAAATATTTAATATTAGCGATTGTAATGGTTGCAATATTTTTATTGGGTTGGCCTTTAGAGTGGGTACCAATCGTAATGATTATTGTGCCAATTATTTTACCATTAATTGAAGCTCTTGGCTTTAATCTTACTTGGTTTGCAATATTAGTTGCCGTCAATCTCCAGACCGCCTGGCTGTCTCCTCCAGTGGCATTGTCTGCGTATTTCTTAAAAGGGGTGGTGCCTGAATGGGATTTAAAAGATATTTATTATGGAATGATGCAATTTATGGTGCTTCAAATAATTGGTTTGGTTTTAATTATAATATTTCCTAAAATTGCACTTTGGTTACCAACTCTCCTATATGGACAGTAGAAATTATTAGTTTAAAATAATTTTAGTGAATCAACCAAAAGTTAAATACTCCCTATCAAATTGGGATTTAGTTTCAGTAAATCCAAATTATAAAACTTGGAATTGGAAGGACCTTTTTTGTTATTGGGGAGTTAATGTACAAAGTGTAATTGGTTTTTCTCTAATTGCCTCGCTTTATATAATGTACAATCTAAATACCTTTGTGGTTTTAATTGGAACTTTATTAGGTTCATTTTTTGTTTATTTATTTGCTAATTTTATTGGAAAACCTTCTCAAAAATTTGGATTACCTTTTGTAGTTTTGTTGAGATCTTCTTTAGGATTTAATGGAGCAAAATTTTTTGGATTAATCAGAAGTTTGGTTGGAATTTTCTTATTTGGAATTCAAACTTATTTTTTATCAAAAATTTTAACATATCTTATTAGAATATTACTCTTTTCAATTGATGAATCTTTGTTAGTTCAAGATATATTTATTTTTTACTTTTATGGTCTAAATGTAATTGATTGGTCGTCAATTATAATTGTTATTATTTTTCAAACATTATTGTTTAGTATTGGTGCTCAATATAATAAAAAAATTATTAATTTTTCAGCAATTAGTGTTTATGTAGGAATTGTTATTTTTTTCTTTCTTGTTTTATTAAGTGATGTCAAATTAACATCAAAAGCATTTATAAATATTTTAAATACCAAAAACTTTTTAGATCTTAATAATTTAGCACCACTTTTAACTGTGGCAGGAACTGTATTTGCTTATTTTTCAATATTAATAATTAGTTTTGGAGATATTTCTAGGAATGTTAAAAATACCAAAGAGCTAGATAAAGGAAATTTGAGTTTACTTATTAATTTAATTATTTTCTCTTTTTTATCTATTTTTATTGTTTCTGGATCAGATGCACTTCTAAATCAAAAATTTTCAGACATAGACAGAATTTTTACAAATCCTACTGATATAATTGGTAAATATGACAATATTCAAATAACTACATTGGTACTTTTTTTTATCGTAATTGCTTCAGCGTCTACCAACTTAGTAGCTAACTATATTCCTTCTCAATATTCGCTGATTAATTTTATTCCAAGTAAATTATCTTTGAGGAGTGCAAGTTACATAATTTCTTTTTTAGGTTTGTTGGTCGCTATTTTTTGGCTTACAATTTTAAGTCAAATAGGCATTTTATCTTTTATAGATACATTTGGCGCGTTTTTTGGACCATTGTTTGGAGTGATGGTTGCTGACTATTATTTGATCAACAACCAAAGTTTGAGTAACAAAGATTTGTATTCAGTAGAAAAAGAAAGTAGTTATTATTATTCTAGAGGTTGGCATATCAAAGGTGTTTACTCAGCTTTTTTAGGTTTTGTTTTTTCAGCATCAACAATTTGGAACACAAATTTAATGTTTTTACAGTCTTATGCATGGTTAATTGGTGCATTTGTAGCTTGGATAACGTATTACTTGTTAGCAAAAAAATAATATGAAAGCTTTAGTATATACCGGAACACAAGAATTAGTTTACAGGGATGAACCTAATCCAATTGAAGTTTCAGGTGAAAGTATTTTAAAAATTCATGCTTCAGGAATATGTGGTTCAGATATGCATGCGTATCATGGACATGATGAGAGAAGAATTCCTCCATTAATATTAGGCCATGAAGTTAGTGGTGAAGTTCAAAATGGTAAATTTAAAGGTAAAGACGTTGTTTTAAATCCTCTAATAACTTGTGGTAAATGTGAATACTGTACAAGTGCTAGAGAACATCTTTGCCCTCATAGAATTATATTAGGAATGAGCAAACCAATTGAAAGACAAGGTGTTTTTGCTGAATTTGTCTCAACTCCTGATAAGAATATTTATGAAATCCCAGATGGATTAGATAAAAATGAAGCGCCAGTAGCAGAGCCAACTGCAGTTTCTTTGCATGCAGTATTAATTGGTGAACAATCTTTAAAAAAACCTTTATCTGAATGTAAAATTTTGATCCAAGGTGGTGGTGCAATAGGATTGTTATGTGGTTTAATTTTATCTAAAATTAAAAATAGTAAAAATATAATTCTTTCTGATCCTAATAAATTGAGATTGAATGAGTGTTCAAAATATTTAGATGCAAAATATGTTGCACCAGACCATAACGAAATAGAAAGTAATAAGTTTGATATTGTATTTGATACAGTAGGTTTAGAAATTTCAAGACAACAGGCTATTGAAGTAGTTAAGCCAGGTGGTTCAATTATTCACATAGGCTTAACTCAGCCAGCTGGAACCTTTAATTTTAGAAAAATGACACTTCAAGAGGTGACCGTTATAGGAACTTACTGTTATACTAATAAGGATTTTGAGCAAACTTTAGCAATATTAGCTAATAAAGAGATAGGCTCTCTAGATTGGATTGAATTTAGAGATTTAAAAAATGGTGGTGATGCTTTTAAACAAATTCATGATGGCACCTGTGTTGCACCTAAAATTATACTGATACCTTAGAATTAGAATTTAATTTTATAGCTCTAGAACTACCCATTTTGAGGTCATTAGACATAATTGGTGCAGATATCATTATTGACCAATAAATTAAAAGTAAAAAAATTGAAATTGTTTTCATATCATTTATTTAAAAATTAATTCTGATTTTTGCATGTTTAAATCTTGTCTAAATAATGTATTAAGAACTTAAATTATGAAAATATTTTTTAAACTCATCTCAATTTTTTTGATTTCAATTAGCTCAGTTGTTGCAAATGAAGTTATAGTGTTTGACTTTACAGAAGCAGAACTTTCAGAATTAACTGTCAGAAAAGTAAGGGGAGCAAAGAACGAGACAAAATATACTGTTGGTAAGAATGAAAATGGAAATTTCCTTAAGGCTGTTGCCGATAATGCAGCATCTGGTCTTGGTAAAGAAGTTAAAATTGATCTAAATAAGACACCTTTTATAAATATTACGTGGAAAGTTGAGAAAGATTTATCAGGAATTAAAGAAGACACTAAAAAAGGACATGATTTTGCAGCAAGAGTTTTTGCTGTTAAAAAAACAGGTGCAACACCATTATCAAACAGAGCAGTTAACTATGTGTTTTCAAGTAATAATGATGTTGGGCAAAGTTGGCCAAGTCCATATACAAAAAAATCTATAGACAATGTTATGGCCACAACCAAAACTAATTTAGATGAATGGGTAACAGTTAAATCAAATGTAAAAGAAGATTTTAAGAAATTCCACGATTTAGATTTAGACGAATTAGATGGTTTAGCGGTTATGGCAGATACAGATAACTCTAAAATGAAATCTATAGCCTATTTTCAGAATATTTATTTTTCAGCAAATTAATTAAAGTTTAGTATATTTTTTTAGCCCCATACTTAGAAAAGATAGTATGATTGCTACGATTACGTCCTCTGTTGGTGTAGCGTTAGGAACACCATAGTTCCATAAAATTACTCCAGTTAACCAAATTATATAAACTTTCATTGTAGTTATTATATCTTAGTTTGTATAAAAATTTCTCATTATTTGATATTAATGAACAATGCATAAAACTTTTAGCCATAATGTTAAAATTTACTATGAAGATACCGACTCTGGAGGAGTAGTTTATTACGCAAATTATTTAAAATACTTTGAAAGAGCTAGAACAGAAGCATTATTAGCTATTGGTTTAAGTAATTTGAAAATTAAAGATGAGTTTAATTCTTTAATAATCGTTAAGTCATGCAATATTGAATATAAAAAATCAGCATACTTAGAAGATAATTTAACAATAAAATCTTTTATATCGTCTTTGTCAAAAACCTCTTTTGTAATGGATCAGTCAATTTACAGAGATGATTTATTAATTGTGGATGCAAAAATACATTTAGTATTTGTAAATACAATCGGAAAACCTACAAAAATTCCTGAGATAGTTTTAAACAACTTTGAGCCTTATATTTTAAAATCTAAATAGCTGTTACTTTTTTTATTTTTTTGAAAAAATTAACTATCATTTTTTCAGATATTAATTTTGTATTTACATTTCTAGGACTTGGATGATAACAAGCGTACAATCTGATTTTATTTGATAAATCATAATATTTCCCGTGCTTAAAAGTATACTTTCCATTTAATTTATTTTTACTTTTGTAATATTTAATACAATTATCAAAAGCAACTTTACCTAAAGCAACAATTGTTTGGATTTTGCTTAAAGTTTCAATCTCATTTTGAAAATGATTTGAGCAATTTGATAATTCTCCATTTGTTGGTTTGTCACCAGGAGGAACACATTTCAGTATATTGGTTATAAAAGTTGATTTTAATTCCAATCCATCATTTAAACTTTCTGAATAAGGTAGATTAGAAATATTTGCTTTTTTTAAACAAGAAAACAAGAAGTCGCTTGATTTGTCTCCAGTGAAAGGTCTTCCAGTTCTGGTTCCGCCATGAGCTGCTGGCGCCAAACCTAAAATTAATAATTTCGAATTTATCTTACCAAATCCAGGAACTGGTTTTCCCCAATAAGTTTCATTAATGTTTTGTTTTCTTTTTTTGGTAGATATTTTTTTAATAAAATTAATTAATCTAGGACATTTTCTACATTTAATAATTTTCTTATTAAGTTGTTTTAATTTATTATTCATTAATGAAAATTTTAAAATATTTTTTAATTATATTTATATTCTTAAATTCTCCAATTAAAGCAGATTCAAATGAAGCAATTGTTAGTGAGCTTCAAAAAGGTGGTAAATTGATATTTATTCGCCATGCTTATGCACCGGGAGGAGGGGATCCTTCTAATTTTGATGTCAATAATTGTGAAACCCAAAGAAACTTAAATGACGAGGGAAGAGTACAATCAAAAAAAATTGGAAATTTTTTTAAACAAAATGATATTTTAATAAACAAAATTTACTCTAGTGAATGGTGCAGATGCAAAGAAACTGCAGAAATAGCCTTTAAAAGTTATGAAACAAAAAATTTTTTGAATTCATTTTTTAGTGCAAAATTTGCTAAAAATAGAAAACAACAAGTTATTGATTTTAATAAATTCTTAAACACGTGGGATCAAAAACAAAATATAATTTTTGTAACACATTACGTTGTAATATCTGAGCTTTTAAACTACGCACCATCATCAGGTGAGATTGTTATTTCAGATAAAAATTTAAAAGTAATTGATACTTTAGAAATAGAATATTAAATTAGAATTTATGTCTTCAAAAAGAGCTATGCGACAAGCACAAAAACAAGCATTCGCTAAACATAGATCTAATATTTCAAATAGTAGATTTGATTTTAAAAAAAAAAATTTAGATAAACTTAAGGAAAATAAAAAAAAGAAAACCTAACTTTGGTTTGCAAATTTTTCTATTTTTTTACATGTAGAAATTTTTGAAATCCCCTCGATATCGTTCATAACACTTTTAATAAAAATCTCAGGCTTGTTCTTTTCAATTAATATTTGAGTATAAAATTGAGGATAACCATGTTTTAAAGTAAAAATTTTACCATCTTCTTCGTAAATATTTCTTACATAGGAGTTTGATTTTTTTACACTTAAATCAGTAATTCTATATTTTTGATAAGTTTTTTCTGCATAAACATAATTTCTAGTCATAATTAATTCATTAAGATTAAATATGTATTCATTTTTTAAATATTTATCTTCTTTATGATCACATTTACTTAAAATTATAATTTCTGAAAATGAATGATTTATAAATGAGAAAGAAAATAAAATGAGAGAAAAAAAAAATAATTTATTTTTTTTCATTTTTTTCAGCAAAAAATAATCCAATTAAAAAAAGTGCTGTCCACCCAATACCCAGTAATGCTTTAGGGCTAGTCTCAGCGCTCCACATATCTAAAACTAAAGCACCAAAGATTAGTCCTATAATATAAATTATAACTACAATTGTTGATTTACTCATTTTTAAGACTTTTTTTGAATAGAGATATTCCGTTATTTATTTTATGATCGTAAGACTCGTTAAAACTATCTAATTGCCAACCAGTTAATCTTTTTCTGATACTTTCTAAATTATTTTGTTTCCATTCATCGGTAGTTTCTTCTAGTTTCCACAGTTTTTTTTCATCATTATTTCTTCCACAGCCATAACAATAGCCTGTTGAGGGATCTGTTTTACAAATACTAATACAAGGTGAAATAATCATATTATTTATATTTTTATATCCTTTTACACTATTATTCGGATTGGACAAATGAGTTCAATAATATATAAAGCACCTAATTTAACTGGGGCGATGGCGGAATTGGTAGACGCGCTGGTCTTAGGAACCAGTCGAGCAATCGGTGAAGGTTCGAGTCCTTTTCGCCCTACCATTAAATGATTATGAAAGTTACTGTAGAAAATAAAAAAGGTTTAAATAAAGATCTAAAAATTTTTATCGATAAAGAGACTATGAGCTCTTATATGGATGAAAAATATGAAGAGATTAAAGGAACAGTAAATTTAAAAGGGTTTCGACCAGGAAAAGTACCAAAAGAAATTTTAAAAAGACAATTCGGCAAAGCTGTATTTGGTGAAGTATTAGACAAAGTTTTAAAAGATACATCCACAAAAGCGTTGGAAGAAAACAAAATTAAACCAGCGGGTCAGCCAAAATTAGATCTAAAGACATATGGTGAAGATAAAGAATTAGAATATGTCTTGTCAGTTACAGAATTACCTAAAGTAGAGATCAAATCATTAGAAAACATTAAATTTGATGAATACACTGTAAAAATTGATGATAGTGAAACAGATAAAAGAATAAAAGAAATTGCCAAGAACCAACCAAATTTCAAGGAAGGTGCACCTGATACAAAAGCAAAAGAAGGTGATCTAGTTGCATTAGATTATAAAGCAACAATTGATGGAAAAGAATTTAAAGGAAGTGAAGGAAAAAATACTCAGCTTACGTTAGGTAAAGATTTATTTTTGAAAGGTTTCGATAAGCAACTAATTGGTGTTAAGAAAGATGATGAGAAAGTTGTTGAAGCAACACTTCCAGAAAATTACCCTGAAAAAGAATTGGTTAATAAAAAAGCTAAATTTAATTGTAAAATTTTATCAGTTAAACAAGCACAAGAGGTGAAAATAGATGATGATTTTGCAAAAAATTTAGGAGCTAAAGATTTGAAAGATCTTAAAGCTTTAATTTCAAAACAAATAAATGATGAATATAAAAATTCTTTAGATCAACTTTCAAAAAATCAAATTTTAAAAGAAATTGAAAAAATTAAAGTAGAAGAAGTTCCAGGAAATTTAGTAGAGGAAGAGGTCAAGATTCTTTCACAAGGAATGTCTGAAGATGAGGCTAAAAAAAATAAAAAATCTTTTGAAGAAAAGGCAAAAACAAGAATTAAAACTGGGTTAATCTTAAATGAATTTGGTGAAAAAAATCAAATCAAAGTTAGTGAGCAAGAAATTCAAGCAGAAGTTCAAAAACAATTAAGAATGATGCCAGGACAAGAGAAAATGGTTATGGATTTTTATCAAAAAAACCCATCTGCTTTAGCCAGTCTAAGAGGGACAGTTTATGAGGAGAAAATTTTAAATCTTATAAAAGAAAAAGGTAAACCAAATAAAAAAGAAATTTCAAAAGATGAGGCGGAAAAAATCTTAAAAGAGGCTCATAAACACGATCACGATCACGATCATGACCATGATCATTCGCATGATCACGAACCAAAAAAAGAAACAAAAAAGAAGCCCGCAGTGAAAGCTTCAGAGAAAAAAAAACCTTCTACAAAAACAGCAAAAGCAAAACCAGCTGCTAAAAAAACAAAAAAAGTTAGCAAAAAGTAATCACAAGTTGTATAAGTAAAACGAATCAATTTATGATAACAAAATTATCAGAACATATGAGCAATCTAGTGCCGATGGTTGTAGAACAATCAAGCAAAGGCGAAAGAGCTTACGATATTTATTCAAGACTTCTAAAGGAAAGAATTATTTTTTTAACAGGTCAGATAAATGACAATATTGCATCCTTGGTAACAGCTCAGTTATTATTTTTAGAAGCTGAAGATCCTAAGAAAGAAATTTATTTATATATCAACAGTCCTGGTGGACTGGTTACAGCTGGTCTTGGGATTTACGATACCATGCAATATGTAAAACCGGATATATCAACCTTATGTATTGGCCAAGCTGCATCAATGGGATCATTTTTGTTGGCTGCAGGTACTAAAGGTAAGAGATTTTCTTTACCCAACTCAAGAATAATGGTTCACCAACCTTCAGCAGGTTTTCAAGGACAAGCTACAGATATAGAAATTCATGCTAATGAAGTCTTGTCATTAAAGAAAAGATTAAATGAAATTTATTCAAAACATACAGGTAAAACTGTTGATGAAATAAAATCTGCTTTAGAGAGAGATAATTTCATGACTGCTGATGTCGCAAAATCATTTGGTCTTATTGACGAAGTAGTAGAAAAAAGATCATAATATACAATATATTGATAACTTACTAATCCAAACTTGATTAGTATGAGTCATCTATAATAAAGTAATGAAATTGATTCGTTTAAAAAATTATGAGTACAAATAATAAAAATATTCTTTACTGTTCTTTTTGTGGAAAGAGCCAACACGAGGTTAGAAAATTAATTGCAGGTCCAACTGTATTTATTTGTGATGAATGTGTTGAGCTTTGTATGGATATAATAAAAGAGGAAAGCAAAGACACTTTTGTTAAACATCAAGACGGTCTACCTTCACCAAAAGAAATTTGTACAGTGCTAGATGATTATGTAATTGGTCAAGCACATGCCAAGAAAGTTTTGTCGGTGGCCGTACACAATCATTACAAAAGACTAAATTATGAAAACAAAACTAGTAAGAATGTAGAATTATCTAAATCCAACATTTTATTAGTTGGTCCTACTGGTTGTGGTAAAACTTTATTAGCACAAACTCTAGCTAGAATTTTAGATGTTCCATTTACAATGGCAGATGCAACAACATTGACTGAAGCAGGATATGTTGGTGAAGATGTTGAAAATATTATTTTAAAATTACTTCAAGCTTCAGATTATAATGTTGAAAAAGCACAACGTGGAATAGTGTATATCGACGAGGTTGATAAGATTAGTAGAAAATCTGAGAATCCATCCATTACAAGAGATGTATCTGGAGAAGGAGTTCAGCAAGCTTTATTAAAGATAATGGAAGGAACTGTTGCAAGTGTTCCGCCTCAAGGAGGTAGAAAACATCCTCAACAAGAATTTTTACAAGTAGACACAACAAATATTCTTTTTATTTGTGGAGGTGCTTTTGCAGGATTAGATAAGATTATTTCTCAAAGAGACAAAGGTACTTCAATTGGTTTTGGAGCGGATGTAAAAAACACTCAAGATAAAAAAACAGGAGAGTGGATGAAGGGACTAGAGCCTGAGGATTTATTGAAATTTGGATTGATACCAGAGTTTATCGGAAGACTACCAATGATAGCAACTCTTGAAGATTTAGACGAAAAATCATTGATCAAAATTTTACAAGAACCAAAAAACTCTTTAACTAAACAGTATCAAGAATTATTTAAGTTAGATGGAGCGAAATTAACATTTAAAGAAAATGCTCTTAAAGAAATAGCTCAAAAAGCAATTAGCAAAAAAACAGGAGCAAGAGGATTAAGATCAATTTTAGAAAATATATTATTAAAAACAATGTATGATCTCCCAAGTCAAGACAACATTGAAGAAGTAATTGTTGATGCAGGAGCTGCGAAAGGTCAATCACAACCAATTTTAGTTCATTCTAAAGGCGAAAATAAATCTAAGTCTGGCAAAACATCAGCGGCTTAATATCCTTAATAAGTAACAAAAACCTATTGCAATATAATATATAATATCCATATTATTCCTATGGACGTTAAAATATCATTGCCGTTATTACCTTTAAGAGACATTGTAGTCTTCCCAAGCATGGTAATACCTCTGTTTGTAGGAAGAGATAAATCAATTTCTGCACTAAATGAGGTGATGAAAAAAGATAAGAAGATCATTCTTGTAACACAAAAAAACTCAGAGATTGATGATCCCAAGAAAACAGACGTATTTATGTATGGTTGTGAGGGAAGCATCCTACAATTATTAAAGTTACCAGATGGAACTGTAAAAGTTTTAGTTGAAGGAATTAAAAGAGTTAAAATTTTAGACTTTAAAGATAACGAGAAATTTATTACCTGCGAATATACATATTTCAATGATATCTTACCAAAAGATGAGGATTTATTTCCTTTAGCAGCTACTGCTTTAAGAAGATTAGAAAAGTTAACTTCAATAAATAAGAAAATTTCGAACGAAACAATAAACACAATTAAGCAGTTAAAAGATCCTTCACAAATAGCTGATAATATTGCTTCACACATCACTGCTACAATTTCAGAAAAACAACAAATTTTTGAAACCGTTGATGTTAAAAAGAGACTAAACGCAATAATTAAAATTATGGAGAATGAAACAAGCATAATTGGTGTAGAGAAAAGAATTCGAGGACGAGTTAAAACTCAAATGGAGAAAACTCAGAGAGAATATTATTTAAATGAACAACTTAAAGCTATTCAAAAAGAACTTGGTGAGATTGAAGACGGTAAAGACGAAACTACAAGTTTAAATAAAGCTATCACAAAAGCTAAAATGCCAAAAGAAGTTGAAAAGAAATGTTTACAAGAGCTTAAAAAATTGAAAAATATGAGTCCAATGTCAGCTGAAGCTACAGTGGTTAGAAACTACCTAGATTGGATGACGGAATTACCTTGGCATAAGAAAAGTGAAGTTGATATAGATTTAACTAAAGCATTAAATATTCTTGATAAAGATCATTTTGGACTTGAGAAAGTTAAAGAGAGAATAATAGAATTCTTAGCTGTTCAAAAAAGAATGGAAAAAATCAAAGGTCCAATATTATGTTTAGTTGGCCCCCCTGGTGTTGGTAAAACATCTTTAGGAAAATCTATAGCAAAAGCAACCAATAGAGAATTTGTTAGAATGTCTGTTGGTGGGATGAGAGACGAAGCAGAAATAAGAGGGCATAGAAGAACTTATATCGGATCATTACCAGGTAAAATAATTCAAATGATGAAAAAAGCTGGAACAAAAAATCCTTTAATTTTACTGGATGAGATAGATAAAATTGGAAATGATTATAGAGGTGATCCATCATCAGCGTTATTAGAGGCACTAGACCCTGAACAAAATACAACTTTTAACGATCACTATTTAGAAGTTGATTATGATTTATCTGATGTAATGTTTGTAACAACAGCAAATACTTTAAATATATTGCCTCCATTATTAGACAGAATGGAAGTGATAAGATTGGCTGGTTATACAGAGGATGAAAAAATTAGTATAGCTAATAAATATCTACTTCCTAAACAAATTAAAGATAACGGTGTTAAAGAAAAAGAAATGAAATTGGAGGACGACATCATAAAAGAAGTAATTAGAGGATATACAAAAGAGTCAGGAGTTCGAAACTTAGAAAGAGAGATTTCTAAACTTGCTAGAAAGGTAGTTAAGAAAATTGTAGCAGGCGAGGAAAAAGAAGTCCAAATTAATAATAAAAATTTATCTGATTTTCTTGGTGTAGCTAAATTTAAATTTGGTGAATTAGAATCTGAAAATAGAGTAGGTATAGTAACTGGACTTGCTTGGACCGAGTATGGCGGTGAAATTTTAAAAATTGAAACTGTGACTATGCCTGGAAAAGGAAGAATGCAAATAACTGGTAAGCTAGGTGATGTGATGCAAGAATCTGTAAAAGCTGCAAAATCTTTTGTTAGATCAAAATGTTTAGAGTATGGAATTATTCCTCCTCTATTTGAGAAAAAAGATTTTCACATTCATGTACCTGAAGGTGCAACACCAAAAGATGGCCCATCTGCAGGAATAGGAATGGTTACTTCAATTGTTTCATCGATTACTAATATACCTGTGAGAAGAGATGTTGCGATGACTGGTGAGGTAACATTAACAGGTCAAGTATTGCCAATAGGTGGTCTTAAAGAAAAATTGTTAGCTGCACATAGAGCTGGAATTAAAGAAGTTTTGATACCAAAAGAAAATGAAAAAGATTTAGTGGATATGCCTAAGAAAATTATAGATGATATTAAAATTACGCCAGTTGAATATGCTGACCAAGTAATTAAGATTGCTTTAACTAAAGAACTCAAACCTACAGAATGGGTTGAGGTGGATTTAGCTAAAAAAGACGACAAATCTCAAGCTAGCATTCAATAATAATTAATTTACTTTATTTAAGTGTTGATGTAATAAATAGCTCTATTTTGGGGCGGTTAGCTCAGTTGGTAGAGCATCTCGTTTACACCGAGGGGGTCAAAGGTTCGAGTCCTTTACTGCCCACCACTTTAATTCAAACTATTTTTAAATATAATTGCTGCCTTTCTATATATTGGTATAGATCCAACATCCTCATTGATTAAGGTTTTTGGACTCCATCCAAAACTAAATATTATTAAAAGTAAGATTACTATTTTTTTATTATATAAATATTTTAAATTTAAATTGTATTTATTAAATTTTATTAATTTGTTTTTAATACAAAATACGTATGTAAGTAATAAAAGTGTATAGGATATATTTATCCATCTACCCCAATCTTGAGCAATATAAAAGAAAAACAGTGTAGGCAAAAAAGTTAAAGAAAGAACTAAAAAAAATCTTTTATTATAATATTTTTTTTTTTTAAAAAAAAATTCGGATTTATTTATCAACAATAAGAGTGGTAAAAATCCTATTAAAAAAATTAAAATATATCTTATTATAAATTCAAATTTGATCTTTGATTTTACTTCTGAAATATTACTTGCCAAATCATTATTTAGATATGTCATAGCACCATAACATTCACCAATTTTGCCACACATCATTTTCAATTCTTGCGGAGTCAGTTTAAAATAAAACATAAAATAAAATATTATTAAAACAGGCAGAATACTTAAAAATAATTTAAACAAAAAAATTTTGGATAATAAAAAATTATTTTTAACAACTAGTATTAATATAAAAAAAGATAAATAAATAATCACTCCCTCCCAAATAAGAGTAGTTGTGGCTAAAATTATTGAAAAACAAATGTATTTTAAATTATTTATTTTTTGACCAGAGAACAAATTTGAAATTAAAACAAACGCAATAAATACAAATATTTCTTTCCTAGCTAAAACCTCGACTTCAGCAATTGGATAAATGATAAATAGAGGAGAAAATATTGCAAAAATTAAAAGATAATTTTTATTAATTTTTCTTAAGTAAAAATATACCAAAATATAATAAATAAAATATGTTAGGATCTGTAGACCTAAAATTATTTCCCTTAGAGTAAATGGAAATATTTTATGTAATTGATAAACTAATTCTCCAATTAAGCCTCGTCTAGTAAATCCACCTTGATAATTAATAAGCCATTCAGAAATAGTCCATTCAACTGGATTATTATATTTTTGAATCAAAAAATAATTAGCAAATAGAAAAATTGTAATTAAATATAGCTTAAAATAGTTGTCAAAATTTTCTAATTTCATAGATTACTTTTTTATAAGTATCTGAAATAAAATCTACTTTACATCAATTTTTACTTAAATAATAAAGCTTGATTAAATCAAATTTCTGATTACAAATACCCACATTATTTTAGATGTGGTGGCAGCGCATAAATTTAGTCTAAATCCATATTAAAAATAAAATATTGAACTTAAGTGGGGGTGTAGCTCAGTTGGTTAGAGCGATCGCCTGTCACGCGATAGGTCGAGGGTTCGAGTCCCTTCACTCCCGCCACTTTTTCCCAATAAACTGTCTGTTAATATTAATTAAATGTGACTTATCTTCCCTTCAACATCAGATAAAAACTGATATATAGATTTCCATGTTGTCTGAATTTTTAAAAGATTACCTACCAATTATTCTATTTTTAGTTATTGCTCTTGGTTTAAGTGTTGCTTTTGTAGTCTTAAATTTTTTACTTTCTCCAAAAAAACCTGATCCAGAAAAGTTATCTGCATATGAATGTGGTTTCGAACCATTTCAAGACTCTAGAATGGAGTTCGATGTAAGATTTTACTTAGTTGCAATTCTATTTATCATATTTGATCTTGAAATTGCCTTTTTATTTCCATGGGCAATATCATTAGGAAACATTGGTCTATTAGGTTTTTCATCAATGATGATTTTTCTATTCATACTAACAGTTGGTTTTATTTATGAATGGAAAAAAGGTGCTCTAGATTGGGAATAAAATTAATTTAATGAACGATAAAATAGAACAAGTTCCTGATGAGTTTAAACAACTTGCTAAAGATTTTAGTAAAAATGGTTTTATAACTACATCGCTGGATAATTTAATTAATTGGTCTAGATCTGGCTCTTTGCATTGGATGACTTTTGGTCTTGCATGCTGTGCGGTTGAAATGATGCAAACAGCAATGCCTAGATATGACTTAGAAAGGTTTGGAGCTGCACCACGTGGATCACCAAGACAATCAGATGTAATGATTGTTGCTGGAACATTGACAAATAAAATGGCACCAGCTTTAAGAAAAGTTTATGATCAAATGCCAGAACCTAGATATGTAATTTCTATGGGTAGCTGTGCCAATGGTGGAGGTTATTATCATTATTCATATTCAGTTGTTAGAGGGTGTGATCGTATAGTTCCAGTTGACGTTTATGTTCCAGGATGCCCTCCTTCTGCAGAGGCATTATTATATGGAATTTTGCAATTACAAAAAAAAATTAGAAAAAAAGGATCTTTTATAAGATAGTCATGAATAGTTTAGAGGATCTAGAAAAAAAAATTAATTCTGAATTAACCACGAAGATTAATAATTCAGAAATAAAACATAATCAAATTTATCTAGAAACAGATAAAGATGATTTTTTAGATGTAATTTTATTCTTAAAAACTAATCTTGATACAAAATTTCGGCAGTTAATAGATATTACTGTTGTGGATTATCCTGAAAATAATCAAAGATTTCAAGTAGTTTACTTATTTTTAAGTCATGAATTTAATCAAAGACTAGTTCTAAAATACTCCATTTCTGAAAATGAAGTTATACCTTCTTTAACAAGTGTTTTTCCTGCAGCAAATTGGATGGAAAGAGAAGTTTTTGACATGTATGGTGTAAATTTCAAAGATCATCCCGATTTAAGAAGAATACTTACAGATTATGGCTTCGAAGGACATCCTTTAAGAAAAGATTTTCCTTTAACTGGTCATTCCGAAGTTAGATATAGCGAAGATCAAAAAAAAGTTATTAGCGAACCAGTTAAACTAGAGCAAAATTATAGAAATTTTGATTATGAGAGTCCTTGGGAAGGAACAAAATACATTAAAGAAGAAATTGAAAATAATGACAAAAAAAATTAAAAATTTAAATCTAAATTTTGGTCCTCAACATCCAGCAGCTCACGGTGTATTAAGATTAATATTAGAATTAGACGGTGAGGTTGTTGAAAAAGCAGACCCACATATAGGTTTGCTTCACAGAGGCACTGAAAAATTAATTGAAAACAAAACATATATGCAGGCTGTTCCTTATTTTGACCGTTTGGATTACGTAGCTCCAATGAATCAAGAACATGCCTTTGCTCTTGCTGTAGAAAAAATTCTTAAAATAGATGTGCCGATCAGAGCTCAGTATATAAGGGTTATTTTTTGTGAAATAGGACGAATATTAAGTCATATTCTTAACGTAACAACTCAAGCACTTGATGTTGGCGCTTTAACTCCATCACTTTGGGGTTTTGAAGAACGAGAAACATTAATGACATTTTACGAAAGAGCTTCTGGATCAAGATTACACGCCAACTACTTTAGAGCAGGAGGTGTTCACCAAGATTTACCAAAAGGTTTAGAGGAAGATATCTCAAACTTTTGCGATACATTTCCAAAAGTGATTAATGATTTGGAAAGTCTTTTAACAGACAATAGAATTTTCAAACAAAGAAATGTTGATATTGGAATTGTAAGTAAAGAGGATGCTTTAGATTATTCTTTTTCAGGAGTTATGATTAGAGGATCAGGAGTACCTTGGGATTTAAGAAAGTCTCAACCTTATGATTGTTATGAAGATTTAGATTTTAAAATACCAGTTGGAAAAAATGGTGATTGTTACGATAGATATTTATGCAGAATTGAAGAGATGAAAGAGAGTGTTTCTATTATCAAACAGTGTTTATCTAAAATGGAAAAAGGACCAATTAAATCATTAGATGGCAAAATTAGCCCGCCATCAAAGAAAGATATTAAGCAATCAATGGAAGCGTTAATTCATCATTTTAAACTATTTACTGAGGGTTATAGAGTGCCTAAGGACGAGATTTACACAGCTGTTGAAGCACCTAAGGGAGAATTTGGAGTTTATTTAATTTCTGATGGTTCAAGCAAACCTTATAAATGCAAGATTAGAGCCCCAGGTTTTTCACATTTGCAATCAATGGATTATTTAATTAAAGGACACATGTTAGCAGATGTACCAGCGGTTTTAGGTTCATTAGACATTGTTTTTGGTGAGGTGGATAGATGAGTTTAAGAAAACCAGCAAAAGATCAACCAGAAAGTTTCGAATTTAATACTACCTCTTTAGAGGCAGCAAATAATATTGTTGCAAAATATCCAAAAGGAAAACAACAAAGTGCTGTGATGGCCTTACTTTATATTGCTCAAAGACAAAATAATAATTGGATACCATTAGCTGCAATGAAGTATATCGCTAAGTTTTTAGACATGCCTTATATAAAAGTTTATGAGGTTGCCACTTTCTACACAATGTACAATCTATCTCCAGTTGGAAAATATTTTGTTCAAGTATGTACCACAACACCTTGTATGATAAGAGGTGCAAATAAATTGGTTGAAGCTTGTAAGGAAAAAATTTCTGAAAATGAATGTGAATTATCAAGTGATAAAAGTTGTTCATGGATGGAAGTTGAATGCTTAGGTGCATGCGTGACTGCTCCTATGATGCAAATAAATGATGATTATTACGAAGATCTTGATAAAGAAAAAACATCTGAGATTTTAGATAAAATTTTAAACGGAGAGACTCCAAAACCTGGTTCATACAGAGGAAGAATTAATAATGAGCCAGAGAATAATAGAAAAACACTAATGGATTTAAAAAATGCTTAAAGATCAAGATAGAATTTTTCAAAATTTATATAATGATAAAGGTTCTGATGTAGCTGCGTCACAATCAAGAGGTGATTGGGTAAACACTAAAGAAATTACTGAAAAAGGAAGAGATTGGATTATTAATGAAATTAAAGAGTCTCAACTTAGAGGTCGAGGTGGAGCAGGATTTCCTACTGGTTTAAAATGGTCATTTGCACCCAAAGAAGTTGGATCCAGACCACATTATTTAGTTATTAATGGTGATGAGTCTGAACCAGGTACTTGTAAAGATAGAGATATTTTAAGATTTGAACCTCATAAACTAATAGAGGGTTGTCTAATAGCATCATACGCAGTTCAAGCACACGTTTGCTACATATATATTAGAGGAGAATATTTTGTTGATGGTCAAAAACTTCAAGCTGCAATTGATGAAGCTTATGAGAAAAAACTATTGGGAAAAAATGCAGCTGGAACTGGCTGGGATTTAGATATTTATATTCATTATGGAGCAGGAGCGTATATTTGTGGTGAAGAAACAGCATTACTTGAAAGTTTAGAGGGTAAAAAGGGTCAACCAAGACTAAAACCACCTTTCCCAGCTTTGATTGGTTTATATGGATGTCCAACTATAATTAATAATGTTGAAACGATTGCTGTGGTACCAACTATTTTACGAAGAGGAGCGAAATGGTTTGCTTCTTTAGGAAGAGAAAAAAATACAGGTACTAAAATTTTCTGTATTTCTGGAAATGTTAACAATCCTTGTAATGTAGAAGAGGAAATGAGCATTCCTTTAAAAGAATTAATAGAAGTTCACGCTGGTGGAGTGATTGGCGGATGGGATAATTTACAAGCTGTAATACCAGGTGGATCCTCTATGCCTCTAATTCCAAAAGACAGATGTGAAACATTAAAAATGGATTTTGATGCGTGTGTCGAAGAAAAAAGTGGATTAGGGACAGCAGGGATAGTGGTTATCAATAAAGATCAAGACATTATTAAATGTATGGCGAGAATTGCTAGATTTTATAAACATGAAAGTTGTGGACAATGTACACCTTGCAGAGAAGGTTCTGGATGGATGTGGAGAATGCTTGAGCGTATGGCAAAAGGTGATGCAACTAAAGATGAAGTAGACATGTTAGGAGATGTAACAACCCAAATCGCTGGTCATACAATTTGTGCATTTGGAGAAGGTTCTTCATGGCCAGTTCAAGGTTTGTTAAGACATTTTAAAAAAGAAATTCAGGAAAGAAACAATTTAGACCCAATTGTTCAGAAAAAAAATAATATACCTTATTTGGTTGATCAACATTTATTAGATAAAAAAAATGCTTAAATTGAAAGTAAATGACATTGATGTAGAAGTTGAAGAAGGGCTAACAGTTCTTCAAGCCTGTGAAAAAGCAGGAGTTGAGATACCTAGATTTTGTTATCATGAAAAATTATCTATAGCTGGAAATTGCAGAATGTGTTTGGTTGAAATGGAAAAATCACCAAAACCTATTGCATCATGTGCAATGCCTGCTGCAGAGGGAATGAATATTAAAACAAATACAAGTTTAGTTGAAAAAGCTAGAAAAGGTGTAATGGAATTTTTACTAGCAAATCACCCTTTAGATTGTCCTGTATGTGACCAAGGTGGTGAATGTGATCTTCAAGATCAATCAATGTTTTATGGGGTAGATAAATCAAGATTTAAAGAAAATAAAAGAGCAGTTCCAGAAAAAAATATGGGCCCATTAATCAAAACTCAAATGACAAGATGCATACATTGCACAAGATGTGTGCGATTTGCTACTGAAGTTGCAGGCGTTCCAGAACTTGGTGCTATAGGTAGAGGTGAGGATATGCAAATTACAACATATCTTGAGCAATCAATGCAATCAGAATTATCTGCCAATGTAGTTGATTTATGTCCTGTTGGAGCTTTGACATCAAAACCTTATGTTTTTGAAGCGAGACCATGGGAGTTAAAAAAGACTGAAACAATTGATGTCATGGATGCAATAGGTTCAAACATTAGAGTTGATACATACGATTGGGAAGTAAAAAGAGTTCTTCCAATAATTAATGAAGATATTAATGAAGAATGGATTTCAGATAAAACTAGATATGCGTGTGATGGCTTACTTCATCAAAGATTAGATACCCCGTATATTAAATACAATGGTAAATTTGAGAAAGCTTCGTGGCAAGAAGTTTATAAAATAATAAAATCTAAATTAGAAAATACATCAAAAGAAAAAGTATCTGGTTTTGTTGGAGATTTAACAAACATGGAAACTGCGTACATTTTTAAAGAATTTTTTGACCGAACACTTGAAACTGATAATTATGAATCAAGATCAGATAATAGATATATTAATATTTCAAAAAGAGAAAATTATTTGTTTAATTCCTCAATTAACGGAATTGAAGATGCTGATTTAATTTTATTGTTAGGCTCCAATCCTAGGTATGAAGCCACAATTTTAAATGCAAGAATTAGAAAATCTTATCTAAATAATAGTACGAGAATTGTATCATTAAATGATTGTGGAGATCTAACTTATCCTTATGAAAGCTTAGATGGACAAACTAAAACAATAAAAGAAATTATAGATGACACACACAAACTTTCAAAAGAAATAGAAAGTGCAAAAAAACCAATGATCATAATTGGTGAGTCCTTACTAAGATTAGAAAATGCACAATATTTATTTGATAATTTGAAAGATTTTTTGAATAAAAAAAACAAGTTCTCAGAAGAGTGGAATCCTTTGAATGTTTTATCATGTGATGCAGCAACTGTGGGAAATTTTGATTTAGGGGTTTTAAATAATAAAACAAATTTAATAGAAGATTTAAAATCAAATAAATTTGAAATAGTGTTTTTAATAGGTCAAGATAATTTAAATTTTGTTAAAAAAAATGAATTTGTTATTTATCAAGGGAGCCATGGTGACAAAGGGGCAGAGTGTGCAGATATAATTTTACCTGGCTCAGCTTATACAGAACAAGACGGTTATTATACAAATTTAGAGGGAAAAATTCAAAAAGCATTTAAGGCTTCTTATCCACCTGGAGATGCAAAAGAAGATTGGCAGATAATAAATGAACTAGCTGAATTCATGAATAATAGAAAATTGTTTAACGATAAAGAAGAGCTAGATAGCAGCATGTTAAATTATTTAAAATTGCAAAGTGAAAAACAAACTGAACAAAATAATAACAAATCAAATTCTGATTTTAATAATGAAAATTTAAAAATTGAAATTAAAGATTATTATTTTTCTAATGTTGTTGCTAAATCATCAAAAACAATGATTGAGTGCAATAATGCAAAAATGAATTTAAAATCAACAGGCACAGAAGGTTAAGATGGAATATTTAAATATAGTCTTTCAAGAGGTATACAAAATTTTATTTTTGTTAGTTCCAGTTTTGGTTTCTGTAGCTATGATTGTTTGGCTAGATAGACGAGTTTGGGCTTTTGTCCAAAAAAGACAAGGACCTAATGTAGTTGGACCATTTGGATTACTTCAATCATTAGCTGATGCGTTGAAATATATTTTTAAAGAAATAATCATCCCATCAAGCTCAAACAAAGTAATCTTCATATTAGCACCTATCGTTACTATGACATTAGCCTTGATAGCTTGGGCTGTTATACCATTTAGTGCAACACAGGTCTTAGCTGATATTAATGTCGGTATACTTTATCTATTTGCCGTTTCATCGCTAGGTGTTTATGGAATAATTATGGGAGGATGGGCTTCAAACTCTAAATATCCTTTCCTAGGTGCAATTAGATCTGCGGCTCAAATGGTATCATATGAAGTTTCTATTGGAGTTATTATCATCAATGTATTGTTGTGCGTAGGCTCATTGAATTTGAATGACATCGTAATTGCTCAACAAAATCTATGGTTTGTAATTCCGTTATTTCCAATGTTTGTAATATTTTTTATCTCTGCTTTAGCTGAAACTAATAGACCACCTTTCGATTTACCTGAAGCTGAAGCAGAATTAGTTGCTGGATACCAGACAGAATATTCAGGAATGATGTATGCAATGTTTTGGTTAGGTGAGTATGCAAACATCTTATTGATGTGTGCTATGGGAGCTATATTATTCTTAGGTGGCTGGTTATCTCCAATAGATATTTATCCATTTACTTTAGTTCCAGGTGCAATTTGGTTAATTTTAAAAATTTTACTTTTATTTTTCTTATTTGCTTTAGTAAAAGCAATTGTACCAAGATATAGATATGACCAATTAATGAGATTAGGTTGGAAAGTATTTCTTCCTTTGTCATTAACTTGGGTTGTTTTAACTGCAAGTTATTTATTTTACTTTAACCTTTTACCAACAAACTAATTATGAATTTATCCAGATTTTTTAAAACTATTTTCATGGTTGATTTTGTAGGCGGTTTGTTCATTGCAATAAAAGAATTGTTTAAACCAAAAAAAACAATCAATTATCCTTTTGAAAAAGGAAAAATTAGCCCAAGATTTAGAGGAGAGCACGCTTTAAGAAGATATCCAAATGGAGAAGAAAGATGTATTGCATGTAAACTTTGTGAAGCTGTATGTCCAGCCCAAGCAATTACAATTGAATCTGCTCAAAGAGAAGATGGTAGTAGAAAAACTACTCGTTATGACATTGATATGATGAAATGCATTTATTGTGGTCTATGTGAAGAAGCTTGTCCTGTTGATGCTATAGTCCAAGGTCCAAATTTTGAATTTTCGACTGAGACAAGGGAAGAATTATATTACACAAAAGAGAAATTATTAGATAACGGTGACAGGTGGGAGAATATTCTAGACGCTAATATTAAAGCGGATAGTTCACATAGATAAATGATTGCTCACGCTATTTTCTTCTACACTTTTTCTATAATTGCGGTTGTGTCTGCAATAATGGTTACAGTATCAAAAAATACTGTCCACTCAGTTTTCTTTTTAATATTAGATTTTATCAGTATTTCTTGTCTATTTATTATGATTGGTGCCGAGTTTTTGGGTATGATAATGTTAATTGTTTACGTTGGAGCCGTGGCAGTTTTATTTCTTTTTGTTGTTATGATGCTAAATGTTGCTCAACAAAAAAATCAATGGTTTGCCTCTGCTGCTAGCTCAAAACATATTCCTGTTGGATTAATTATTAGCACAATCATTTTCTTTGAACTAATTATTGTAATTGGCGGATGGAAATACAAACCAGATATTTTTGATATTAACAATTCATCAAAAGTTTCAGACTTAAGTAACACACACTCATTAGGTCAAATATTATACACTGATTACATACATGTATTTCAAATTAGCGGTATGATTTTGTTAGTTGCGATGGTTGGAGCAATCGTTCTGACTTTTAGACAAAGGTCAAACGTCAAAAGACAAAGTTATATAAAACAAATTTCTCGTGAAAGAGCTGAAGGAGTAAGTGTTGTAGAAGTTGCTTCTAACAAAGGAGTTAAAATAGATGACTGAGATAGGTTTAGGACACTATTTAACTTTAGGCGCTGTTATATTTTCAATTGGAGTTATTGGAATTTTTCTTAATAGAAAAAATATTATTGTTATATTGATGAGTATTGAGTTGATTTTATTAGCTGTAAATATCAATTTAGTTGCTTTTTCAATTTTTCTTGGAGATTTAGCTGGTCAAGTATTTACCTTATTTATTTTAACTGTAGCAGCTGCAGAAGCTGCGATTGGTTTAGCTATAATCGTTGTTTACTATAGAAACTCTGGAACTATCAGAGTTGAAGAAATTGATGAGTTGAAAGGATAGTAATGGAACTTTCAATTTTATTTCTTCCACTAATAGCATCAATTATTTCAGGTTTTTTTGGGCGTTACATTGGTGATAGAAATTCCGAAATAGCAACTAGTGCATTAGTCACTATATCTGCGATTTTATCAATAATTGTTTTATATCAGGTGATCATTAACCAATATGAAGAAAATATTGTTATAGCAACTTGGATTAATTCAGGTTCACTTGATGTTAATTGGTCAATGTTAATTGATCCTCTATCAGCAGTAATGTTAGTAGTTGTAACTTCTGTATCTGCTTTAGTGCATATTTATTCAATTGGTTACATGTCCCACGATCCTCATAAACCAAGATTTATGGCTTATCTATCATTATTTACATTTGCAATGTTAATGCTTGTAACGTCAGATAATTTTATTCAACTATTTTTTGGTTGGGAGGGAGTTGGTCTTTGTTCTTACTTCCTAATTGGTTTTTGGTTTAAAAAAGAAAGTGCTAATGCAGCTGCAATTAAAGCTTTTGTTGTTAATAGAGTAGGTGACTTCGGTTTTGCATTAGGTATTTTTTTAGTCTTTTATTTGTTTGGGACTGTCAATTATGATGAAGTTTTCCAGCAAATCCCAACAGTGGTAGATAAAAATTTATCCTTCTTAGGTTTTGAAGTTAAAGCGATAGATTTGGTTTGTTTATTGTTATTTATCGGAGCTATGGGTAAATCAGCTCAAATTTTACTTCATACTTGGTTGCCAGATGCAATGGAAGGACCAACACCAGTTTCTGCTCTAATTCATGCTGCAACAATGGTTACTGCAGGCGTATTTTTAGTTGTTAGATGCTCACCTATTTATGAATTTTCTCCAGTAATTTTAAATTTGATTACTGTAGTTGGAATGACAACAGCTTTTTTTGCTGCAACGGTAGCTTTAGTTCAAACAGATATTAAAAAAATAATTGCTTACTCAACATGTAGCCAACTTGGTTATATGTTTTTTGCAGCTGGTGTAGGCGCTTACAATGTAGCTATGTTTCATTTATTTACACATGCATTTTTTAAAGCATTATTATTTTTAGGATCAGGTTCAGTAATTCATGCTTTTAAAGATGAGCAAAATATAAATAACATGGGAGGTGTATGGAGAAAATTACCTTACACTTATGCTTTAATGATTATAGGAACTCTTGCTTTGACAGGTTTTCCTTTCTTATCAGGCTTTTACTCAAAAGATGCAATTATTGAATTTGCATATTTGAAAGGAAATACAACAGGTTATTATGCAGCTGGTATTGGTATAGTTACTGCATTTTTAACGTCAGTTTATTCTTGGAGACTAATATTTAAAACATTTCATGGTGAATATAACAATAAAGAGATTAAAATTGAGGAAACGCACGAGTCACCTTTGGTAATGCTTGTTCCATTATTTGTGCTTTCTATTGGTGCAATTTTTGCAGGCGTTTTATTTAAAGATTTGTTCATTGGACATGGTGGTGACAATTACTTTTGGTCAGAATCAATCAAATTTTTAGAACCTCTAAGCACAGATCATCCACCAACATGGTTTTTACTTTTAACACCTAGTTTAGTTATCCTATCAATACCTATTGCTTATTATTTATTTGTTAAGAACAAAGAATTGCCAAATGAAATAGCGTCAATAAATAAACCTTTATACAATTTCCTTGTTAAAAAATGGTACTTCGATGAGTTGTATGAGGTTATCTTTATTAAATCATCGAAAAAACTTGGGACATTTTTATGGAAAGTCTGTGATGGAACTATAATAGATGGATTTGGTCCAGATGGAATTTCTTCTTTTATAAAAAAATGTTCAATTAAAGCAAATAAATTTCAAAGTGGTTTTATCTATCAATATGCTTTTGTAATGTTGTTAGGTTTTTCTGCTTTATTAACCTTTTTGATAGTTAAATAATGAGCTTTCCAATTTTATCATCTTTAATCTTGTTACCTACTATAGGAGCTCTTTTTTTATTTTTTACTAAAGATAAAGATGGAAATAATTCAACAGCTAAATATGTAGCTTTATTTACAAGTATAGTTAATTTTTTAATTTCTATTTATTTGTGGATATCTTTTGATCAAAGTATATCTAATTTTCAATTTGTTGAAGATAGAACATGGATTGAAGGATTTATTAATTATAAAGTTGGTGTTGATGGAATTTCTATATTATTTATAATCTTAACAACCTTTATAACTCCACTTTGTATCATTTCAGTTAACAATTCAGTAAAAAATAGATTACGAGATTTTTTAATTGCAATTTTAATCATGGAAAGTTTCATGATTGGTGTTTTTTGTGCACTTGATTTAGTTGTTTTTTATTTATTTTTTGAGGCTGGATTAATCCCAATGTTTTTAATTATTGGTATTTGGGGTGGTCCAAAACGTGTTTATTCAGCATTTAAATTTTTTCTATATACTTTGCTTGGATCAGTCTTAATGCTGGTTGCGATCATTTCAATATACTGGATATCAGGCACAACAGATGTAGTTAAACTTTATGAAATTGGAATTGACGCTAAATACCAAAATTTATTATGGTTAGCTTTCTTTAGTTCTTTTGCAGTAAAAACACCTATGTGGCCTGTTCACACTTGGTTACCAGATGCTCATGTTGAAGCTCCTACAGCCGGTTCAGTTTTGTTAGCTGCCATCTTGTTAAAAATGGCAGGATATGGTTTTATTAGATTTTCACTAGGGTTATTTCCAGTGGCTTCTGAAGTATTCACACCTCTTATTTATACTTTAAGTGTTATAGCAATAATTTTTACTTCTTTTATCGCTTTAATGCAGGAAGACATGAAAAAGCTAATTGCATATTCATCTGTAGCACATATGGGTTTTGTAACTTTAGGTATTTTTACTCTTCAACAGCAAGGTATAGAAGGAAGTATAATTCAGATGATTAGTCATGGATTAGTTTCTGCAGCTCTATTTTTATGTGTTGGTGTTGTTTATGACCGTATGCACTCAAGGATGATAAATTCTTATGGTGGTATAGTTGCCATAATACCAAAGTATTCGATTTTATTTATGTTATTTACATTAGCCGCTTTAGGATTACCTGGAACAAGTGGTTTTATTGGAGAATTTTTGATTTTAATGGGCGCCTTTAAGGATAATTTTTTAGTAGCTGTGTTAGCAAGCTTAGGAGTAATTTTAGGAGCTGCCTATATGCTTTGGTTGTATAAAAGAGTTGTTTTTGGGAAATTAGTTAATGAAGATTTAAAACAAATGTTAGATTTGAATAGATCAGAATATGTAATTTTAACATGTTTAGCTATACCAACTTTATTTTTTGGTTTTTATCCAGATCCTTTGATTAACACAATTGAGGTTTCCGTTTCAGATTTAATAAATATGCATAATATTAATTTAGCGAGCAAATAACATGGAAAATTTAAATTTAATTTTACCTGAAATTTTTATCTCATTATCAATAATGTTTTTACTTGTATTGGGAGTATTTAAAAAAAATAGTTCAGGCATTACTTTTAACTTGTCTTTATTTGTATTTTTGATCGCCGCTATAATTACTTTTAACGAAACTTTCTCTGTGAATAGAGAAACTTTGTTTAATGGCAGTGTTGTAATAGATAAGATGTCTTCATTTATGAAGATAATAACGTTGTTGGGCGGTTTTCTAGTATTAGTTATTTCTTCTAGTTATTTAAAAATTTTTAAAATTTTTAATATTGAATATCCAGTTTTAATTTTGAGTTCTGTGCTGGGAATGATGGTCATGATTAGTTCTAATGATCTAATTGTATTTTATATGGGTCTAGAGTTACAATCATTAGCCTTATATGTTTTAGCAACTTATAATAGAGATCAACTAAAATCATCTGAAGCAGGTTTAAAATATTTTGTATTAAGTGCATTATCATCAGGATTATTACTTTATGGATGTTCACTAATTTATGGTTTTTCAGGTTCTACAAACTTCGATGTGATTTCCACACAACTTAATTCAAATGAGTATGTACTGACTTTTGGGATAGTTTTTATCTTAGTAGGTTTAGCATTCAAAATTTCAGCAGTCCCATTCCATATGTGGGCACCAGATGTATACGAAGGATCTCCAACTACAGTAACTTTATTTTTCACAATGGTACCAAAAATTGCTGCGTTAACTGTATTTATTAGATTTTTATATGTTCCATTTTTAAATCTAATCGATCAATGGCAAATGATAATTGTATTTTTATCTATTGCCTCAATGCTTTTTGGAGCAATTGCAGCAATTGGACAAATAAACATTAAGAGACTAGTTGCTTATAGCTCTATTGGACACATAGGCTACACATTGGCTGGTCTTGCTACTGCTTCTAATGAAGGAATTCAAAGTTCAATAATTTATATTTCAATTTATGTTGTAATGAATTTGGCCCTTTTTTCTTGTTTGTTAATGCTTAGAAGAAATAATCAATATTACGAAGATATTGATGACTTATCTGGTTTATCGAAAAATCATCCATTATTATCACTTTCTTTACTTGTAATATTATTTTCATTAGCAGGGATACCACCATTAGCAGGATTTTTTGCTAAGTTTTATGTTTTCAAAGCAGTTTTAGAACAATCAATGTATTTTTTAGCTATTGTTGGATTGTTATCTACTGTTGTTGCAGCTTTCTATTACTTAAGAATAATCAAGATCATGTACTTTGATAAAGAAAAAGATAAATATGATACGGATCATAGTTTATGGTTAAAATTTTCATTAACTTTTTCTACAATATTAATTCTTTTATACTTCATATTTCCAAGCCAATTAATTGAGGTAGTATCAAGAATTAATATTATTTAATGAAATTTAAGAAATTTAACTTTAAAATAATAAAAAGTACCAACGATACAGCTGCAAGAATAATAAAAAAAACTAACTTTAAATTTGGTATGGTTGTTGCTGAAAAACAATTTAGTGGTCGAGGTCAGTATGGAAGAAAATGGATTTCATATAAAGGTAATCTATTTGCCTCTTTTTTTCATCCATTTGATGAAAATAAATTCTCAATAGAAAGAGTTACAAAGTTAAATTGTAAATTAGTTAAACAAACACTCTCTAAATATATAAAAAATAAAATTAACTTTAAAAAACCAAACGATTTATTAATTAATAAAAAAAAGATTAGTGGGATTTTACAAGAAATTATAACGAAATCAGATAAAAAATTTTTAATTACAGGAATAGGGATTAATGTAATAAAAAATCCAAATATTAAAAATTATCCAGCAACAAATTTATATAGAATAACAGGAAAAAAAATTAATAAATCTGAATTAGAAAAAAATTTGAAACTAGTTTTTGAAAATAGAATATCGAAAATGTATAAAATAAATTAATTAATATGTATATTTTAGGTGATATAGGAAATACTGACACTAAAATTTTTTTAGTTTCCAAAAGAAATAAAATTTTAAAAAAAATTACTTTTATTTCAAAAAAAATAAGTAATAAGAAATTAAAAATTTTATTAAAAAAAAAAAAATAATATTAGATAAAAATAAAAAAATAAATTAAATAAAATTAT
>NZ_JBNAJY010000018.1:0-31001 GCF_052047595.1 Candidatus Pelagibacter sp. HIMB1715
ATATTCACAATAAAGAAGAAGTAGCTACAGAAATTAAAAAAAATTTAAAAAACAAATTAAACCTAGAGTTTAATTTTCAAGAAGATTTAAATTATAAATTTTTACCAAGACCTCATTTTACTTCAAATAATTCCTCAATTAATTTTAAAGATAATGAAATTACAGACATAAAAAAAGTTAAAGTTTATGTCTCTTTGGAAAATTTATTTTCTTTAAAAAACATCAAATTAAATCATGTCATCTTGGAAGAAGCAAATTTTAATTTAAATAAAGAAAATTATAATTTTTTTTATAATCTATTAGATGGTAATTTTAATGATTTCAAATTTGAAATATTAAATAGTAATGTTTTTTATAGAAGTTTAGAAAATGAAGTTTTATTTATTAACAATATCAGGAACGCAAAATATTATTTCGATCCTAAAGAAATTAAAAATATGTTTGATGCAAATAATGAGATTTTTAATTTACCTTATTCAATTAAAATTTTTAATGATAAAATTGAAAAAACAATACATTCTAAAATAAGTATAGAAAGTTTAAGACTTAAAATAGATAATAAAACATCATATAATGACACAAACTATTTAGGTTTTTCAGAAATAAATTTAATAAACACAAAAAGTTTATTTGAGTATCAATTAAATGATAATTCGTTTGAGTTTAAATTTTTTGATAAAATACAAAATCCTGAGTTTTCTTATTTAGGTAAATTTAATTTCAAGCCATTTTACTCAAATATAACAGGTAATACTAATAAACTAAATCTTTCGCCTTTGCTTTCATCAAATGCAATTATGAAAGAGCTTTTAAAAACTGAAATTTTAAATAATAAAAATGTTGATTTTAATTTAATCGTTGCTGGAAATAATATTAAAGAATTTGATGATTTTAAAAATGTTTTGCTAAAATCTAAAATTCAAGAAGGTTTAGTTGATATTGATCAATCTAAAATAACTTGGAAAAATAATATTGATTTTGAGTTTTTAGATAGCTTAATTTTTGTAAAAGAAGGAAAATTAATTTTAGATTCTAATGTTGAAATTAGTATAAATAATTCAAATGAACTTTATAAGTTCTTACTTACCCCAAAAAATTTAAGAAAAAAAATTAGCAAAGCTAATATTAACTTTACTTATTTGTTCGATGAAAAAAATATCAAAATTAAGAGTATCAGGATAGACGAAAAAACACTTGAAAAATCTAAATATTCTTTTAAGGATATTTTGCTTAAAGAAAATAACTTACAAAATAAAATTTATTTCAAAAATTTATTAAATGAAGTAATTAAACATTACGCTGGATAAATCATTTTCTTAGGATCAACAATTCTTTCATAGTCTTTTTCACTAATTAATCCTGTTTTTAACGTTTCATGTTTCAGTGTTGTATTATTCTTCAAAGCTGTCTTCGCTATTTTTGCTGCGTTATCATAGCCAATATGCGGAGCCAAAGCTGTTACTAACATTAAAGAATTGTCTAAATGCTCTTTTATTCTCTTTTTATTAGCTTTAATTCCTTTAACACAATATAGCGCAAAATTTTTTGTACTGTCTGCTAATAAGTCAATAGATTGTAAAATGTTATG
Source organism: Candidatus Pelagibacter sp. HIMB1715 (assembly GCF_052047595.1). NCBI lineage: Bacteria > Pseudomonadati > Pseudomonadota > Alphaproteobacteria > Candidatus Pelagibacterales > Candidatus Pelagibacteraceae > Candidatus Pelagibacter > Candidatus Pelagibacter sp. HIMB1715. Next base: position 1,589 of record NZ_JBNAJY010000018.1, read on the forward strand.
GGCAATTAATGGCTTAAATACATTTAATTCAAAATGACCATGTGATCCTGCCATAGTAATTCCATTGTGATTTCCAATTATGCTTGCACATACCATTGTAACTGCTTCACATTGAGTTGGATTTACTTTTCCAGGCATTATTGATGAACCAGGTTCATTTTCAGGCAATATTAATTCTCCATATCCAGCTCGAGGACCAGATCCTAAAAATCTGATATCGTTTGAAATTTTCATCAATGCAACAGCACATGTATTCAATGTTCCTGAGAAATTTACTATTGCATCGTGTGCTGCAAGTTCAGCAAATTTATTTGCTGCAGGTTTAAATTTTATTTTAGTAAATTTTGAGATTTCTTTAACAATTTTTTTATCAAAATTTTTTTTTGAGTTTATTCCTGTTCCAACAGCTGTTCCACCTTGAGCTAAAAATAGAATTTCTTTCAATGCATATTCTATTCTTTCAATACATTTTTTTAATTGAGCATGATATCCAGAAAATTCCTGACCAAGAGATAATGGAGTTGCATCTTGAAGATGAGTTCTTCCAATTTTAACGATTTTTTTAAATTCTATAGATTTTTTCTTTAATTCTTTTTCTAAAATTTTTAAACTTGGTAACATTTTAGCTAAAGTTTGTATTGCTACTGAAATATGCATAGCAGTTGGGAAAACATCATTTGTAGATTGAGATTTGTTTACATGATCATTTGGATGTACAGGTTTTTTTGTACCTTTTTTTCCACCAAGCATTTCAATAGCTCTATTAGCAATTACTTCATTAACATTCATGTTTGTCTGAGTTCCAGAACCTGTTTGCCAAACTTTTAAAGGAAAATTTTCATCTAATTTTCCTTTAATAACCTCATCAGATGCTTTGATAATTGCTTTTGAAATCTTACCACTAATTAATTTATCTTTAGCATGAACTATTGCTGCTGATCTTTTAATAATAGCAATAGATTTTATTATCGAAATATTAACTAAAATTTTACCTATATTAAAAAATTTATTTGATCTCTGCGTTGAGGCACCCCAGTATTTGTCATTGGGTACATTTATACTTCCAATACTGTCAAATTCTTTTCTTAATTTCATTGATTAATTTTTAAGTACAAATAATTATATTAATACAATAAATTTTTAAAAACTTACAGGAGCAATATGTCGAATTTTAGTAAAGTTGGAACTTTTATGAAAACCTTTGGTCAAGATGTTAAAACTAAGCCATCTTTTAGCACTGATAAGATAAATAAATTAAGATTAGATCTAATCAAAGAGGAGTTAGATGAGCTTACTGAAGCTATGAATAATAAAGATTTATTAGAAGTTGCTGATGCTTTGACTGATATTCTATATGTAACTTATGGAGCAGGTCATGCTTTTGGAATTGATTTAGATAAATGTTTTGAGGAAGTTCAAAACTCAAATATGAGCAAATTAGATGAAAATGGAAAACCTATTTATAATGAAGCTGGGAAAGTTATGAAGGGTCCTAACTATTTTAAACCCGACCTATCTAAGTTTGTAAGTTAAATTTCTAACTTAAAGTCAACAGCACTAGCACTATGGGTAATGCTTCCTATAGAAATTCTATTTACTCCAGTTGAAGCAATAGCTTTAACATTTTTCAAATCAACATTTCCAGAGGCTTCTGTTTCGTAATATTTTTTAGCAATTTTAACTGCAATTTTTAAATTTTTTATACTCATATTATCTAGAAGAATAGTGTTAAACTTTAATCCTAAAATTGATCTAAGTTGATCAATTGTATCAACTTCTACTGTAATTTTTTTTCCTTTTTTATTTTTAATTGCCTTAATAACTAAAGTTTTTAAATCTGAACTAGCAATGTGATTGTCTTTTATTAAATATTCATCACTTAAATTAAATCTATGGTTCGTACCCCCTCCTAATTTGACAGCATACTTTTGAATTAATCTAAGATTTGGAATTGTTTTTCTAGTGCAACAAATTTTAGTTTTTTTTCCAGCTAATCTTACAAATTCATTTGTCTTTGTTGCTATACCAGAAATATGTGACAAAAAATTTAGAGCAACCCTTTCAGCAATCAAAATATTTTTTGCCTTACCTTTTATCAAAGCAACTAAAGAACCTTTTTTAATTCTCGTACCATCTTTTTTTTTAACAATAAATTTTATTTTATTATCAATTAAGGAAAAAGTTTGTTTAACAAATAATAATCCAGCAACAACTGCATTTTGATTTGATATTAATTTAACGTTTACAATTTTATCGTTATTAATTAGTGCTGAAGTGATATCTCCTGAGGGATAAAGATCTTCATTTAGAGCTAACTTAACAGTACTTTTGATAAATTCTTTACTTAATTTAATTTTTGACACTTAATTATCTGCCAATTGCTGCCATTCTCTCTACAGATATTCTTGCTTTTTCAATTGTTTCTTCATCCATTATAATTTCACCTGTTTCATTTTCTAAACAATCTAAAATTTTAGGTAAAGTGATCTTTTTCATATGCGGACACATATTGCATGGTTTAACAAAATCCACATTTGGATTTTCTATTTGAATATTGTCACTCATTGAGCACTCCGTAACCATCATTACTTTTTTTGGCTGATTATCTTTTACATATTTAATCATTCCAGAAGTGGATCCTGCAAAATCGCTTGCTTCAATTACATCAGGTGGACATTCTGGATGAGCGATAATTTTAATTCCAGGATTATTTTTTCTAATATCTTCTATTTCTTTTTTATTAAATTGGTCATGAACAATACAAATTCCTTTCCAAGAAATAATTTCAACATCTGTTTGAGAAGCAACATATTTAGCTAAATAATCGTCGGGTAAAAATATTACCCTTTTTACTCCAAGTGATTTAACAATTTTAACTGCATTTGCTGATGTACAACAAACATCTGTTTCAGCCTTTACTTCAGCTGAGGTATTTACGTATGATACTACTGGAACACCTGGGTATTTCTCTTTCAGTAATCTCACATCTTTACCAGTAATTGAGGATGATAAAGAACAACCCGCTTCCATATCAGGTAAAATTACTTTTTTATTAGGGCTCATTAATTTTGCAGTTTCAGCCATAAAGTGAACTCCTGCCATTAGAATTATATCTGCTGAAGTTTTTGAGGCTTCTATAGCTAGCGCAAGAGAGTCTGCAGAGAAATCAGCAACACCATGATAAATTTCTGGTGTTTGATAGTTGTGAGCTAAAATTACTGCATTCTTTTCTTTTTTTAATTTATTTATTTTATGAATGTATGGTGCGTGCACTGACCACTCTATCTCAGGTATCACCTTTGAAATTTTTTGGTAAATTGGATCTGTTGCTTTACGTACTTCTTGTGTAAATTCCATGAAGTTTTTTACCAATTTGAAACATACTTGTCATTCATTTATTATGAGACATATCGCGGTCGTGCTGAAATTGGTAGACAGGCACGGTTGAGGGCCGTGTGGACTTAGTCCATGAGAGTTCGAGTCTCTCCGACCGCACCAAATTTCAATTTTAACTAATCCATTCAGGTTTTTTTATGTTTATTGAGGCTTCTTTAGTATTAAATTTAACTTTTTCGTCAAAGTTTTCATCTAAATATTTAATTAAAGCGAAGGGGTAATCATTATTTATTAACACTTTACCTATTTCATTTTTATTATTAAAGATACTTTCTCCTTCATATAGTTTTCCACTAATTATGTTTATAGGCATTAATCTTTTTGAAAGTTTATTTTTTAATTTAATTCTAGCTGTATTTTCTTGGCCTACGTAACAACCTTTTTTAAAATCAATTCCATTCAATTCTTCAAAATTACATTCTATACCAAATAATTTATCTTGTAATTTGTTTAAATCTTTTGGAACTATTCCTATTTTATGACTTAAAGAATAGTATTCATTTACATCTGCATCGTGGAGATCTAATTTTTTTAAAGACAAGTAAAGTTTTTCTAAATTAATAATTAATCTTGCTCCTAATTGTTTATTTCTTGGATCTAAAAATATTGGATCTTCTCTATATTTAATTGTGCGTCCAGGTTGATCTTTTGCTCCATCAAAAGTTAAGAATTTTTCATGAGAAAATGCTGCTACAACAAATTCATTACTTAAATTAAGAATTTCAACTTTAGATCTTAGCTTATAAAGAGATAACTGTTTAAATAGTCCATCTGCTTGATATTTTTCACAATCTAAAAGATAGCCAGATTTATGTTTTACAATTATAAATTCATATAAGAACTTCCCCTGTGGAGTTAATAAAGATGTAAAACAACTATTATGTTCGCTTACTTTATTAATGTCATTGCTAATAAGATTTTGTAGAAAATCTTTTGCATCTTCGCCATTAATATAAAGAATTGATCTATCTTCTAAAATGTAAACGTTTTTAATATTCATATTTGATTAAGTTATCATTTTAATATAATAACTTTTTCTTCAAATGTTAGATCTTATAATCAAAAATGGACAATGTTACATCGATGGTGAATTAAAAGATGTTGATGTTGCAATAAAAAATAGAAAAATTCAAAAGATTGGTCAAATTTCAGATGAAGCAAAAGAGACAATTAATGCTGAAGGTCAAACAGTTTTACCTGGATGTATAGATACCCAAACACATTTCAGAGAACCTGGATCAACTGATACTGAAGATCTTCATTCAGGGAGTAGGGCGGCAATAGCAGGTGGTATTACTAGTGTATTTGAAATGCCTAATACTAATCCTCCAACTTCAAACATGAAAGAGTTTCAAAGAAAACTAGATCTCGCTAAAAATAGAATGTATTGCAATTACGCTTTTTACTTTGGCGCAACTGCCGATAATGCAGACGATTTAGCTAGTTTAAAAAATTTAGAAGGTTGTTGTGGAATTAAGCTTTTTGCTGGATCTTCCACAGGAAATTTATTAGTTGCCGAAGAAGACGATATAGATAAAGTTTTTCAAAACGCTTCAAAAGTCGTTGCAGTTCACTCTGAAGATGAAGCAATATTAAAGATTAATAAAAAATTAATTAAAGAAGGAGATGTCCACACACATCCCGTATGGAGGAGCGCAGAGTGTGCCATAGCATCCACAAGAAGAATTGTTAGAATTGCAGAAAAACATAAGAAAAAAGCTCATGTTCTTCATATAACAACCAAAGAAGAAATTGATTTTCTTTCTCAGCATAAAGGAAATATTACTTTTGAGATAACTCCACAGCATTTAACTCTTTATGCTCCAGATTGTTATGACAAACTTGGAACATATGCTCAGATGAACCCGCCATTAAGAGACAAATCTCATTATGATAGACTCTGGTATGGTGTTAGAAATAATTTCAATGATACTATTGGATCAGATCACGCACCTCATTTAAAAGAAAATAAAGATAAAGTTTACCCCAATACTCCTTCAGGGATGCCAGGTGTTCAAACCTTGATGCCAGTAATGTTAAATCATATTAATGATGGAAAACTTAGTTTAAATCAATTAGTGAATTTTGTTTGTGAAAACCCAGTTAAAATTTTTGGAATCAAAAATAAAGGGTTTATTAAAGAAGGATATGATGCTGACTTTACAATTGTGGATATGAATAAGACAATTGAGATTAAAAATGAAAATATTGAAAGTAAATGTAAATGGTCTCCATTTAATGGATTTCAATTTAAAGGAACACCCACTCACACTATCGTTGCAGGAAAAATTAAAATGCAAGATGGGAAAATTTTAGGAGATCCAGAAGGAACTCCTTTACAATTTAGTTAAGCTTAACTGTAAAGCTGTTTACTAGAATTACACCTAATACGATTAAAAATAATCCTAAGATTGCTTGCCAAGCTAAGGTTTGTTTAAAAAATATATATCCTAGTATAGCAATTGTAAAAATTCCTAATCCACTCCACGTAGCGTATACAATTGCAATTGGAAGTTTATTTACAACAAAAGTTAATAAATAAAATGCACAAAGATAAAAAATTGATAAAGCAACTGTAGGTACAACTTTGGTAAAGTTTTGAGAAACTGGTAGTAACATTGTTCCAGCAACTTCACAAAAAATTGCAGCAATTAAAAATATATAAGTTTTAATCATTATTTAAAATTTTATGATTTACCAAATCTTCTTTTATTTCATTTAGTATTGCCGGATCATCTATTGTTGGTGGAATTTTATACTCAACACCATCTGCAATTTTTCTTATTGTTCCTCTTAAAATTTTTCCTGATCTAGTTTTTGGCAATCTTTTTATAACAATAACAGTCTTAAAAGCAGCAACTGGGCCAATTTTATCTCTGACCATTTGCACACATTCTTTTGATATAGTTTCATTATCTTTTTCAACACCTGATTTTAAAACTACTAAACCAATTGGCAATTGACCTTTAAGTTTATCTGCAATTCCAAGTACTGCACATTCAGCAACTGATTGATGTTCAGACAAAACCTCTTCTATGGCACCAGTTGATAATCTGTGACCAGCAACATTAATAATATCATCTGTTCTGGACATGATCCAAATATAACCATCATCATCAATGTGACCCGCATCGTATGTTTGATAATAACCTTCATAATTAGTCATATAGTTTTCTTTATATCTTTGATCTGCATTCCAAAGAGTAGGGAATGTTCCAGGAGGCAAAGGTAGTTTTACAACTATATCTCCCATTTCATTTGGTTTAGCTAAAGATTGGTCTGGTTTAATTATTTTGACATCATATCCAGGAACCGCTTTACAAGCTGAGCCATATTTGGTCTCCATCATTTCAATACCAGTGCAATTTGAGCTGATTGCCCAACTAGTCTCGGTTTGCCACCAGTGGTCAATCACTGGGACCTTTAATAAATTTTCAGCCCACTTGATAGTATCTGGATCTGCTCTTTCTCCAGCAAGGAACAAGCTCTCAAAACTAGATAAATCATATTTTGAGAAAAATTTACCTTCAGGATCCTCCTTCTTGATAGCTCTAAATGCAGTTGGTGCAGTGAATAATGATTTTACTTTATAATCTGAAATAATTTTCCAGAAAGCACCAGCATCTGGAGTTCCAACAGGCTTTCCTTCAAATAAAACTGTGGTGCATCCTTTGAACAATGGAGCATAAACAATATAAGAGTGTCCAACAATCCAGCCAATATCGCTTGCTGACCACCAAATATCATCAGTATCAATATTGTAGATATTCTTCATGGTCCATTTAAGAGCTACGATATGACCACCAATGTCTCTAACAATTCCTTTTGGAGTTCCAGTTGTTCCAGATGTATAAAGAATGTAAGCAAATTCGTTTGAATTCATCTCAACACAATCAGCATCTTTTGCATTTGAAACTGCTTCTCCCCAACTGATCTCATTTGGAGCATTTAGTTTGACTTCGTTTCCTGGTCTTTGGAACAAAATCATCTTTTCAATTTTGTGATTAGCTATTTTTATAGCCTCATCGACAAGAGGCTTATATTCAACTGTCCTTCCAGGTTCAAAACCACATGAAGCAGTTACTAAAAGTTTTGCTTTACTGTCATCTATTCTGCTTGCAAGTTCATTTGAGGCAAATCCACCAAAGACAACTGAGTGTATTGCTCCAATTCTAGCACAAGCAAGCATAGCAATTACAGCCTCAGGGATCATTGGCATATAAATGATTACTCGGTCTCCTTTATTTACACCTTGTTGTTTTAAAGCACCTGCAAACCTTGATACTTTTGCTCTTAGTTCTTCGTAAGTAAACTTAGCTTTGTTACCTGTGATAGGACTATCGTAGATTAAAGCAGTTTTTTGACCTCTTCCTTGGTCAATATGAATGTCTAGAGCATTATAACAAGTGTTAGTAACACCATCCTCAAACCATTTATAGAAAGGAGGATTAGATTTATTTAGAATTTTTGTTGGTTTTTTAAACCAAAAGATATCTTCGCTCGCTTCTTGCCAAAATTTTTCAGGATTTTTTATAGAATGTTCGTAAATACTTTGAAATTTTTTTGACATTCTAATTTGATTCGATTTTCGATATTTTTTTGGTTTTTAACTTATAAATTGTATTTAATTTTAAAAATTCAGTAAAATCAATGCAAATTAATGACAATTAAGTCTTCATAAAACTAATTTAATTTGCTATTTAACCCCAACTTTGGCTTAGGGTTACTTAAGTCTAGTTTATATAAACTAATAAATAAAAACTAACGAAGAGGGAGTTTTTTATGAAAAAACTTAAATTGTTTGCTCTTACAGTTGTTGCTCTTATGGGTGCAACTGGTGTTGCAAACGCTGAAACAGCTATGCTGGCTCAAGACGATTTCGTAGGTATTTCGTTTTGGTTAGTGTCTATGGCTTGTTTAGCTGCTACTGTATTCTTTTTCTTAGAAAGAAGTTCAGTTCCAGCTGGATGGAGAGTTTCAATGACAGTTGCTGGTCTAGTAACTGGTATTGCATTCGTACACTACATGTACATGAGAGATGTATGGATCGCTACTGGTGACTCACCAACTGTATACAGATACATTGACTGGTTAATTACAGTGCCATTATTGATGTTAGAATTCTATTTTGTTCTATCAGCAGTAAACAAATCAGACTCTGGAATTTTCTGGAGACTAATGATTGGTACATTAGTAATGCTAGTAGGTGGATACTTAGGAGAAGCTGGATACATCAACGCTACACTTGGTTTCATAATCGGTATGGCTGGTTGGGTATACATCTTATATGAAGTATTCTCTGGTGAAGCAGGTAAGAGAGCAGCGAAAAGTGGTAACAAAGCACTTGTAACTGCTTTTGGTGCAATGAGAATGATCGTTACTGTAGGTTGGGCGATCTACCCATTAGGTTACATTTTTGGTTACCTAACAGGTGGTGTAGATGCTAACTCACTAAACGTGATTTACAACGCAGCTGACTTCTTGAACAAGATCGCTTTCGGTCTGATCATTTGGGCAGCAGCTATGCAACAACCTGGTAGAGCTAAGTAGTAGTTTTACTTAAAATTTAAAAAAGGGCAGGTACAATTTTGTACTTGCCCTTTTTTTTTCGCTTATGTAAAATTATGTATAGTTATTATACATATTTTTTATTATGGATGTAAAACTTGAAAAATGGCACCGATGCCAAGTTGATATAGAGGTTCTTAAAGAGCTTTCAAAAAAATCAGATATTAAAGGGCTTCAGCATGTTTCCGTTTTTTTTGGGTTATTATTAGTAACAGGAATTATGGCCTACATAACTTGGGGCACATGGTGGTCTGCTTTTTGGTTTTTGGTTTACGGAAATATTTATGGTTTTTCAAATCCATTGTGGCATGAGACAGGTCACAAAACTGCTTTTAAATCAAAATCTTTAAATGAATTTTTTTACTATATCTCTTCTTATCTTTCTAATTTTGAACCATTAAGATGGAGATACACACACTTTGTTCATCATGGAAATACATATTCAACAGAAAATCCGTTTGATCATGAAATTGAATATGGAAATAATTTAAAAGAAACTCCAAAAAATTTAATAATGAATTTAATTCCTTTTATGGAACTTGTTTATTTTAAAAAAAGTATTGCTTACGAAATTATTCAACATGCATTTGGTGTTAAAACTAAAGTTATGCAAGACTGCATTCCTGAAAATGCACAATCAAAAGTTATTTTTAATTCTAGAATTTTTGTAGTAATTTGGATTGCAATTATATTGTGGTCTTTAATAGCATCATCTTGGTTACCAGTATTGTTTTTTTTATTACCAAAATTTTATGGAAGAACTTTACACAAACTGGTTTCTTTTACTCAACATGCAGGTTTAGCAAGAGATATTAAAGATCATAGATACACAACAAGAGAAATGTATTTAAATCCTATCTTAAGTTTTTTATATTGGAAAATGGAATATCATGTAACTCATCACATGTTTCCAACAGTTCCATCTTATAATTTAGATAAACTTCATCATCATATTAAAGATCAATTACCAAGAACAAATGATGGTTTGATTGATGCGTATAAAGAAATTTTACCAGCTATAATGAAACAAACTGAAGACACTAGCTACTTTTTTAAAAAGGAAGTACCAGAACCTCAGAACGCATAAATCTTGCTAAGTATGTTTTTACTTACTTGCTCATTTTAGATAAAAACCTATATATAACGCATGGCAAAAATTACTTACCACACACATGATAGCAAAACCCATACTATTGATATTCAAAATGGATTGACAGTGATGGAAGGTGCAGTTCAAAACGATATTCCAGGAATTGATGCAGATTGCGGAGGTGGCATGGCGTGTGCTACTTGTCATGTTTATGTCAAAGAAGATTGGTTAGATAAACTTCCAGCAAAAGAAGATGGTGAAGAGGATATGTTGGATATGGCATATGAACCAAAACAAAATAGTAGATTAAGTTGCCAATTAATTGTTTCAGATGAATTAGATGGATTAGAAGTTACTATTCCAGAAAAGCAAGCTTAGATGAACAAAACAGATGTTTTAATTATTGGAGCAGGACCAACGGGTTTGTTCTGTGCTCACCAACTTGGAATTATAGGACTTCAATGTGAAATAGTTGACAATCTCGATAAAGCAGGCGGACAGTGTATCGAACTTTATCCTGATAAACCTATTTATGATATTCCAGCTGTACCAGAATGCACTGGAGAAGAATTAACAAATAATCTCCTTCAACAAATAAAACCTTTTAATATAAAATTTCATCTAAACGAAAGAGTTGAAGAACTAAAAAAAGTTGAAAATCGTTGGCATGTCAAAACAAGTGGAAACCAAGAATTTGATGTAGCTGCAATTATTATTGCTGGAGGAGTTGGATCTTTTGAACCAAGAAAATTTCCAGTAAAAGAATGTGAAAAATTTGAAGGATCTTCTTTATTTTACTCAATTAAAGATAAAACAATTTTTAAAGACAAAACCATCTCAATTTTTGGTGGAGGAGATTCAGCTTTAGATTGGGCAATCGAATTATCAAATACATCTAAAGTAAATTTAATTCATAGACGTGATGGATTTAGTGGAGCGGAGTCTAGTGTTCAAAAAGTAAAAGAATTAAATGATCAGGGAAAATTAAATTTGTACACTAAATATCAAATGGACTCTGTTAGCGGAGACAATCAAATTAGTTTAGTGAAAATAAAACATGATGAGGGAGAAATAAAAGAATTACAATCTGATTATGTTCTTGGTTTTTTTGGTTTGATTATGCAACTTGGTCCCATTTTAAATTGGGGATTAAACATCAATAAAAAAACAGTTGAAGTAAATACCGAAAATTTTGAGACAAATGTTGATGGTATATTTGCTATAGGTGATATTTGTTCTTACCCAGGTAAATTAAAACTAATTCTTTCAGGTTTTCATGAAGGAGCTCTTGCTGCAAGAGGTTGTTTTAAGTACGCAAGACCAGATGAAAAATTAAGATTTGAATTTTCTACTACATCAAAAGCTGCTCAAGAGAGACTTGGTGTAAAAAAATGATAGAATTATTTTCTGCTAATACTCCAAATGGCTGGAAGATAGGTATTATGCTGGAAGAAATTGGTTATGAATACAAAGTAACCAAGATTGATATAGGAAACGACGAGCAATTTAATTCAGATTTTTTGAAGATAAGTCCATTTGGTAAAATTCCAGTAATTACTGATCATGAAAACAATAAAAGTATCTTCGAGTCTGGTGCAATATTGATTTACCTAGGTGAAAAAAGTGGAAAATTTTATAATGAAAAAGATCGTTTAGTGATTAATCAATGGCTAATGGCTCAAATGGGAACTATTGGCCCTATGATCGGTCAACATCATCAGTTTCATCATTATAATCCAGGAAAAAGTGAATTTGGTGAACAAAGATATTTTAAAATTGCTAAAAGAATTTATGGAGAATTAGATACAAGATTAAAAGTATCTAAATTTTTAGCTGGAGATGATTATACTATTGCTGATATTGCAACATGGCCATGGTTAGCAAGACATGAATGGCATGATATTGGATTAAAAAATTATCAAAACTTATCTAGATGGTATCAAGAAATTTCTGAACGTGAGGCTGTTATAAAAGGATATGCCTTTATGGATAAAGAGGCAAAAATTCCTAAAATTTAATTAATCATCCACATGAACTTTTTCTTCTTTTTCATGCTTTTCTTGTGCAGCAATTGTGTATTTAGCAACAGGTCTTGCCATTAATCTTTTTAAACCAATTGGTTCAGCTGTATCTAAACAATACCCATAAGTATCATCCATAATTCTTCTTAAAGCTTTGTCGATTTCAGAAATTAATTTAATTTGTCTATTAATTGCTTTCATTTCTACATTTTTATCAATGTATGAACTTGCCTGATCCACAAGATCTGCTGAAATATTGTTGTCATCCATACTTCCATTGTATAGCGCTTCGTTGTTTGATTTAATTAATTCTTTCTTCCATTCATTTAATCTCATTCTAAAAAATACTTTATGTTTTTCACACATATATTTTTCAGTTTCTTTTGGAACGTAAGTTTTTGAAATTTTTATAGGAACTTTTTTAGCTGGAGAAGCCGCAGTCTTTTTTGGCTTACTTGCAACTTTAGCTTTAGGTTTAGAAACTTTTTTCTTTACTTTAGTAGTTTTAGGCATCGCTTAATTTTGAATGGCTGGAGTATATTCAGCAAAATAGGGGTGTCAAGCAAGCTGAATTGTTATAAATATTTAAATAATGACTATTAATAACAAAAATATAGATAATCTTTTTTATATTTTTGTTACATCTCATCTTATTTTTTGGACCTTGATTCCAACTCTTACAAATCACAATTTACCTTTAGATACAATTGAGGCATTAGCTTGGGGGAGTAATTTAGATTGGGGTTTTAATAAGCACCCTCCTATGAGTGCTTTTTTTCCAGAAGTTCTTTTTCAAATATTTGGGTCACAGGACTGGGTTTATTATTTGTTAAGCCAAATTTTTGTAATTATTTCTTTTTATTATGTTTTTAAACTTTCGAACGAAATATTTAAAAACAAATTTTTTGGTTTAATTTCAGTTTTACTAATTGAAACGATTTATTTTTATAATTTTACTACACCTGAATTTAACGTAAATGTATGCCAATTACCTTTTTGGTCTTTAACTGCATATTATTCTTGGAAAATTTATAGTGGTAAAAATATTAAATTTTGGGATTGTTTTTTAATAGGTTTGTTTGGTGCACTTGGATTTTTATCAAAATATTTATTCATTTACTTATTAGTATCTATTGCACTTTTATTCATTTATTTAATTTTTAAGAAAGAAAGAAAGTTTGATTTTAAATATTTGATTACAATAGAAGTCTTTATAGTTGCTTTAGTTCCTCACTTAATTTGGCTTAATAACAATGAATTCATTACAATTACTTATGGACTTGCAAGAACAGGTTTAGAGCAATCAAGTTTCATTGATCACATCAAATTTCCATTAATATTTTTAGGAAAACAAATTGGTATATTAATTCCATTTATAATTTTAACGTTGTTATTGGTTAAAAAAATTAAATTTAAAATAAATTTCAAAGATAAAAATTTATTATTTTTGTTAGCAATAAATATCTTGCCAATTGCTCTGATGTTTTTAACTTCATTGATAACAGGTTCAAAAATTCGAACAATGTGGATGACACCATTTTATTTGTTCTTTGGAACATTAATTGTTTATTTATTTCAGTCTCAAATAAATTTAAAAAAATTAAAACCCTTTATGATTGGATTTTTATTCTTTTTCTTTTTATCACCTGTTCTTTATGCTTATGTTTCTGTTTCAAAAGACGATAAGAGAACAGATTATCCAGGTAAAGAAATTGCCATGAAAACTCAATATGCTTGGGATCAACAATTTAGCTCTAAGATCAATGTTGTTCTTGGAGACGAGTGGAATGCAGGCAATTTATCTTATCATTTAAAATCTAGACCAGTTTGGGAAGGCATAGTTCAAAGAGAGAAACTTGATCAATTGAAAGATTATATGTGTCTTGATAGTATCTGTGTTGGATCAAGATAATCTATGAAATATGTCATTTTAGTACCTGTTTATAATGACCGAGAGTCTTTGAAGCTATTAATTGAAAATATTAATCATGAGATAAAAAATTTAAATTCTGAAATATCATTAGTGGTGATTAATGATGCTTCTTCACAGCAAATCATTGATGAATATCCAAATATTGAAAATATTCACTCAATTGAAATCATCAATATGAAAGAAAACAGAGGTCACGCTAGATGTATTGCTTCTGGTTTGAAATATATCTATGAGAAAAAGGAATTTGATTATGTCATTCCAATGGACGGTGATGGTGAAGATAGACCTGAAGAAATTAAAAACTTTGTCGAATTATCAAAAGAAGCTGAAGACAAATCTATAATAGGTGAAAGGGTTAAAAGATCAGAAAGTATGTTCTTTAAATTATGTTACCAATTTCACAAATTTTTAACTTTAGCATTTACTGGGCAATCAATTAAATTTGGTAATTTTACATGTCTTTCAAAAGCAACTGTTAAAAAAATGTTAGATGAAAAATCTACTTGGAATAGTTTTTCTGGGTCATTAAAAAAAATAGAAAAAGATTTAATTTCTTCTCCATCAATTAGAGGAAAAAGATATTTTGGCCCATCTCAAATGAGTTTTTTCAAATTACTTAAACATTCTCTTTCAATAATAAGTGTATTTAGAAAAACAGTTTTAATTCGTTCAGCTTTATTTATTGTTTTTTATATTTTGTTAATCAAAAGTAATGCGTCAATTGTTACCTCATTACCTTTAGTTTTGTTATTAATAATGATTTATTCAATTTCTAGTTTAGCTTTGAGAGAAAATATTGAAGAATTTAATAATTCCTTAACAAACATCCACGATATTGATAAAATAAAATAATATATTTATCATATTCATAATGAAAAACTTTTTTAGAAAAGTTGCATTTGGTTTAAAGCCTGATGAAAAAGAGCCATCAGATCCATTGGTTTGGGCTCAAAAACAAGTTGAAACAATCCCAGAATTTAGTTGGAAGGGCAAACGTATTCCAACTGAAAAAGAAATGAGAAAATATTGGATTAAGCAAAGGGTTGAGGAAAACGGAAGATTAAGAAAAGAATTTAAAGATGACCCAGTTGGCTTTAGAAGGGCTGAGGTTAAATTAGGACAGGAGACTGGACGAAAATTTTGGCCATCTAATGAAATTAGCATCAGACATGCAGAGGGAGTAAGAAGCACTCACCCAGTTCTTGCAAAGCTCTGGTATTTTTGGACAAATCATTTCACAATAAGTGACACACAATCATTAGCAGAATTTTCTACCGGTGCTTACCACAGAGATTTTATCAGAGCTAATATGGACAAAAATTTTGAAACGATGGCAACTCAAGCTACCCTTGCGTGGCCAATGATAATGCACTTAGATAATAAAGAAAATATAGGACCAAAATCAGAGAGCGGTAGGGAGGATTGGAGAAGAAGAAAAAAAGAACCAGCAACCTTAAATGAAAATCATGCTAGAGAGTTAATGGAGCTTCACACAATTTCTCCAGACGGGGGCTACAATCAAGAAGATGTTATAGAACTCGCTAAAATTATGACTGGTTGGAGACCAAAGTGGACAAAGAAAAAAGATAATGGAAATGATGTTAGTTTTATATCTAAATATCATGAACCAGGAAAAAAAATTGTTCTAGGAAAAGAATATAAGCGTGGAAGAAAAGGAATAGAGCTTGCAATTAAAGATTTAGTTAAACACCCCTCATGTAGAAAGTTTATTGCTACTAAACTTTGTAGATATTTAATTACTGATAACCCGACACCAGAAATGATAGCACCTGTTGTAAAGGCATGGGAACAATCGGATGGATTTCTTCCTGAAGTTCATAAAGCTGCAATTAAAGTTGCATTTGAATATAACGACAAATACAGAAAATTTCAAAATCCTGAAAATTGGTGGCTCACAACAATTAATATGTCTGGAGCAACATATGCTTACCCAACACCTGAGAGAATAATTGATAATTATAAATTAGGGCGTGTACCTTCAAACACTTTAACTTTTGCAGATTGGTTGTTGGAAGATATAGGTTGTCATCCTTACAAACAAAAACAGCCAAATGGTTATTCTGATTTTGAAAAAGACTGGTTGTCAACAGAGTTAGTAATAAGAAGATTAGTGTATGCAAAAAAAGCTTACAGAAAACTAAATTCTAAAGATAAATATGATTTAACACTTCACGAAAAAATAGTGAAAAATAATTTCGACAATTCAGATAAAATTTTAAAAATTTTATCTAAGGCTAAAAATGAAGAGGAAAAACACATGATTTTATTCAACTTACCGGAGGTCTTAAAAGCATGAAAATATCAAGGAGAGATTTTTTAAAAGGTTCAGCAACTACTTTGTTTTTAGCTGGTTTTAATTTTCCAGTATTTGCCTCATCAACAAGAAAAAAAAATTTAATTGTAATTATGTTGAGAGGAGGAATGGATGGCCTCACAGCTGTACCTGTACTTGGAGATAAAAACTTCGAAAAAAGTAGAAAGAAAATTTTAATAGAAAACCCTATAAAACTCAATTCAGATTTTGCATTACATCCACGATTAGATGCCTTTCATCAATGCTGGAAGGAAAACACAGGTTCTATAATTCATGCAACAAGTATTCCTTATACAGCCCGATCACATTTTGAGGGTCAAAACTTAATGGAGTCTGGAGGCAAAGTCCCTTATCAAGAAAAAACAGGATGGCTTGGACGAGGAATGAAACTTGCAAATCTTAAAGGAGAAGGGTTATCTTTATCTTTACCAATGCCTTTATTGTTAAGAGGTGTTCCAAAAAATAATAATTACTACCCTTCAGGTGGTAAATTACCTGGTGAAGATACTCTTGATCTTTTAAAGTCTATTTATGCAGATAGTTCTGAAGAAGAATTATTAGATATGATGAATTATATCAAAAAAAGAAAAGCTGAAGAAATGATGAATTATAATGCATATGCTGATAATACAAATAATCGAAATTTAGCACAGCAAGCTGCAGGCTACTTAAAAAAACCAGATGGACCTAGCGTTGCAGTTTTTGAGGTAAATGGATTTGACACACATGCAGCTCAAGGTGGAGTGGATGGTACTCATACCAGATGTTTAGTAGAGATGGACGATATTATAAGATATTTAAAAACTTACCTTGAAGAATCATACAAAGATACAATCATTTTAACTGTGACTGAATTTGGAAGGACAATTGCTCAGAATGGAGGAAATGGAACGGAACATGGTTATGGTACTGCTCTGTTCATGGCTGGAGGACTACTAAAGAAAAGCCAAGTTTATTCTGATTGGCCTGGGTTAAAGAGAAAAGAGCTTTATCAAGGAAGAGATTTAAATGCTACTATTGATGCAAGATCAGTTTATGCATCTGCTATGTCTGCAGTATTTGATCTTGATTTTAACCGAATTGAAAAAGAAGTTTTCTTTGGAGATAAATTGCAAAACTTGTCTGATAAGCTTTTTAAAGCTTAATAAAAAACTTATCCACAGACTGTAATTTGAATTGAAATAGTATTTTAGAAATTATAGCCTTTTGATTAATGAGAATTGAAGAAGAGCTTAAGTTAGATTACTCTGATGTCTTATTCAGACCCAAGAGAAGCACATTAAAAAGTCGGAAAGATGTTAATCTTCTTAGAACTTACAGATTTAAATATAGCAAAAACGAATGGTCAGGAATTCCTATTATGGCTGCCAACATGGATGGTGTTGGTGAATTAAGTATTGCCGAAAAATTAAATGATCATCAAATGATCACATGTTTAACAAAACAACATGATGTAAAAAAAATAAAACAAAACAAAAATATTAAAAAAATCTATCCAAACATTGCACTTAGTGTTGGTATTAAAAAAGAAGACTTTCAAAACTTAGATAAAGTTTTAAAGGAATTTAGTTTTTTCAAATTTATTTGTATTGATGTTGCAAATGGTTATTCAGAGCATTTCACAAATTTTATCAAATCAGTAAGAGAAAAATATCCTACAAAAACTATTATTGCAGGAAATGTTGTAACTGCAGATATGACGCAAGAATTAGTCCTAAGTGGTGCCGACATAGTAAAAGTTGGAATAGGACCTGGAAGTGTTTGTACAACTAGAATTCAAACTGGAGTAGGTTACCCACAATTAAGTGCTGTGATTGAATGTGCTGATGCAGCTCATGGACTTGGTGCGCATGTAATTGCAGATGGTGGATGCACATGTCCAGGTGATGTTGCAAAAGGTTTTGGTGGTGGTGCAGACTTTGTAATGTTAGGTGGAATGTTGGCAGGTCATGATGAAGGAAAAGGAAAAATAGTAAAAGTAAATGGCTCTAAATATATTGAATTCTATGGATCAAGCTCAGAAGTTGCTAATAAAAAACATTATGGTGGATTAGCAGATTATAGAAGTAGTGAAGGAAGAAAAGTTAGAGTTAAATATAGAGGAAAAATAAACGATACAGTTTTAAATATTCTTGGTGGTGTTAGAAGTAGCTGTACTTATGTAGGAGCACCATCACTCAAACAGTTAAGTAAATGTACAACTTTTGTAAGAGTATCTAATCAATTTAATGATACTTTTGTAAAATAAATTTAATATTTAAAAATTAATATAAAAT
This sequence comes from Candidatus Pelagibacter sp. HIMB1715, assembly GCF_052047595.1. Classification (NCBI taxonomy): domain Bacteria; kingdom Pseudomonadati; phylum Pseudomonadota; class Alphaproteobacteria; order Candidatus Pelagibacterales; family Candidatus Pelagibacteraceae; genus Candidatus Pelagibacter; species Candidatus Pelagibacter sp. HIMB1715. The sequence goes on from NZ_JBNAJY010000018.1 coordinate 20,208, forward strand.
ATTCAAAATGAAAAAAATAATTTTAATATTATTTGGATTAATACTTTGTAGTAATGCTTTAGCTTTAAAAGTTGGCAGTGAGGAAGAAGTAGTAACAACATTAAAAAAAGGTGGGAACATAGTTTTTATTAGACACGCTTATGCCCCAAGGGTAAATAATAAGTTCGAGCCTGATGATTTTTACAGTGGATCTTTAAAGAAAAAAGATTGTTCTGTTCAAAGAGATTTAGATGATAGAGGTTTAGCTCAAGCAAAAGTAATCGGAGCTATATTTAAAGATAATAATATAGAAATAGATAAAATATTAACCAGTATATATTGTAGATGTTTTAAGACTGCTAAAGAAATTTCAAATAATTATGAAATTTCAAAAATGATTATTTCAATAGGTAGAGGAAATGTCAGTAAAAAGAAAAAACAATTAAAAAAAATAAGAAAATATATTGAAAAGTGGGATAGTAATAAAAACCTAGTAATTGTTAGTCATTTTAATGTTATAAACCCCTTGTTTGAAAAAAGTTTACTATCTATTAGCTCAGGAGAAATAGTTGTTTCCGATAAAAATTTTAATATTTTAGCTAATTGGAAAGTTCCTTATTAAATATGAAAAGAATATTATTAATACTACCTTTATTGTTTTTATTAAGTTTTTCCAACAATGTAACTGGGAAAGAGATAACAAATATTCAATGGAATAAAAGTGTTGCAAAAGATAAAAAACTAAAAAAATTTAGAGAAACTGTAACTTCACCAGCTTTAGGAAAAAAAGCATGGAAGATTACTTTGTTACCTAGAGATTGTGGAAATGATGGAAGTAAATACTCAGACTGTCAAAATAATGGTAAAGATGCTGTTGTTGGTCATGGTGGAGGAGACAGAGCCAGAAGTGAATATTCATCAGATAAGAGATATACTGGAGAAAAATGGATTTCCGTCAGTATTTATTTGCCTAATGATTTTAAATCTGTTGAACCAGTTAGCACTTCACTTTTTCAAATTTATGAATGGGGAAAAAAAGATGAACAAAGACATCCAAGAATGATGTTAAGAGTAAAAAATGGAAATTTAGAACCAAGATTTTTTCCTGTAAATGGAATGGATTCTCCAGGTTGGGCAAAAAAAGATCTTAAGATTGATGATATGAGAGGAAAGTGGACTACATTAATTTTTCACACAAACATGTCCAAAGACCCTCTTAAAGGTTTTGTAAAAATGTATGTAAACGATGAATTATATAATGATTACGAAGGCAGAACTGGTTTTGGGGGTAAATTTTTTAACAAATTTGGAATTTATCATAGTTGGATTAGTAGATGGAACGATGAAGTACATGGGGAATATCCAACACAAGTTGTTTACTATGACAACTTATTCAGAACAAATAGCAAAAAAAAATTACTTAAACTAATTAAAAACTAATAAGAATAATTAAGCTCTAATCGTTGGTAAACAATAAAAATCAGCAGTATCTATTTTAGAAGAATACTGCCTTCGCATATTCCACTTTTTATGAACACCAGCACTTGCAACACTTAAAGTTGATCTTCCATACCGGTGATTAGTATTATCAATTGATCGCATTAAGCTATTAATTTTCTCATCTTTTTCAGATGTAAATAAATTTGTTTTGTCACTTGCATTAGATAACCCTGTAAGCATCACACCTGCTTTTTGATAACGGTAACCATTTTTAAATATGCTCTCAAGGATTGAAACTGCAGTTTTAACTGTTTCAATACTATTGTTTGTTGCAATAGGAAAATCAACTGTCTTTGCATTTGAATAATAACCAAAGTTTCTATGAAAAGGGCTTGTTCTTACAAATACAGTAATTGCTTTTGCAACTAGAGACTCTGATCTAATTTTTTCAGATGCATTTAAACAATAGTTTGCAACTGCTTCTTTTAATTCTTGAAAAGTTTCAATTCTTTTTCCAAATGATCTTGAAACAACACAACTCTTTCTTTTGGTAGTAGTTGTTTCTAAATCAATACAAGGAATTCCTCTAAGCTCCATTGCTGTTCTTGAGCTTAAGACATTGGAACTTTTCTTTATCCATGTGTTAGATTTATTTTTTAATTGTTTAGCATTATAAATTCCATGCTTTTGATAAAACTTAGTTAATTGTCTACCAACACCCCAGACATCATTAATTTCAACTTTTTCTAAAATGGGATCTAAATTATCTATTCCAATTAAACTCGTAACACCTGATTGTTTTTTCTTTGCAATATGATTTGCAACTTTACTTAATGTTTTTGTTTTTGCGATCCCAATACTGGTTGGAATACCAGTCCATTGCAAAACTGTTTCTCTAATTTCTTTTCCAACTTTTTCTACATCCTGATCTTTAAAGTTTGATAAATCTAAAAAGGCTTCATCAATTGAATAAACTTCTATTTCTGAATTAAATCTTTTAAGAGTTCGCATTACTCTTCTAGATAAATCTCCATATAAAGAATAGTTTGATGAAAAAACATTTACATTATTTTTAACAATAATATCTTTTGCTTTAAAATAAGGTTCACCCATTTTAATTCCTAAAGCTTTTGCTTCATTCGATCTTGAAATGATACAGCCGTCATTATTAGATAAAACGACAACAGGTTTTTTTCTTATTTTAGGATTGAATAATCTTTCACAAGAAACATAAAAAGAATTGCAATCAACGAGTGCTATTTTTTTAGTATACTGAGTGGATGACATAAGTAACTACTCCCCAAATAAAAACATCTTGTTCTTCATTAATTAAAATTCTGTCAGAAAACTCTTTAGAGCCAGAGGTTAAAAATTTTTTATCTCTTTCTTGAACTAAAGTTTTAACTACAAGTTCATCATGAACGTTTGCAATCACAGTTGAAAAATTTTTTGGTTTTAAACTTTTATCAACCACCAATAAATCTCCATCATTAATGCCAACATCGACCATTGATTTTCCTTGAACTCTGATGATGAAAGTTGCTGGAACATTTCTTATTAAATGCATGTTTAGATCGATATCTTCTTCGATATAATCTGTTGCAGGAGAAGGAAAACCAGCGCCTGCTTTATGTAGATAATAAGGGATTGTTAGTTTCATGTTCTTGTTTTGTTCTACTTTATAGACTATTTATGGAATACACTCAATAGGTTGTATTTTGAGTCTGTAACTGAATCAAAAGTGAATCAAAACGTGAACATCCAATCCACATATTGTGGACTTGTGGATAACTTCAACCATAGATAGTTTAAGTTGGTTATTTAAATATATAAATTCTGAGTTTGGTTATGAACATTTTAGATTTTGTAATGGTTGGTTCTAATGATCACCAAAAGTCAGGTGACTTTTATGATGCTGTTTTTGAACCTTTAAAATTAAAAAGAATTTTAAAAACAGAAAAGTATTTGGGTTACGCTCATTCAAGTGATCCAGATAAAGTTCAATTTTATGTAACGCATCCTGTAAATGGTGAACCTGCAACTTTTGGAAATGGTTCACAAACTACTTTATTAGCTGACACTAAAGAAGCAGTGGATAAATTTTATGAAGTTGCAATATCAAAAGGAGCAACAGATGAGGGTGGACCAGGTGTTAGAAAAGATGGAAATTATTATGCATACGTTCGTGATTTAGATGGAAATAAGATTGCAGCAAAAAGTATTTTAACTTAAATTAAGGAGATATATGAAATTAAGTTGTCATTGTGGATCTGTAGAAGCTGAAATTAATTCTACAGTTAATGAATTAGCAAAGATTGTCAGATGTAATTGTTCAATTTGCAAAAGAAAAAATGCAACAATGGGTATGGTTAAAAATGAAGATTTTAAACTTACAAAAGGTGAAGATAAAATAAAACTTTATCAATATCATACAAAAGTTGCTAAACATTATTTTTGCACTGAGTGTGGTATTTACACTCATCACAATCCAAGAAGTGCACCAGCTATGACTGGATTTAATTTAGGATGTGTTGATGAAGTTAAAGTTGAAGATATAAAAGAGATAGCTCAATTTGATGGTCTCAACCATCCAATGGACCAAGAAAAATAAAAATTCAATGCAATCTACTGCTGAGTGTTTTAAAAAAGTTAAAAGTGATTGTCTAAAATTTATTAAATCACAAGAAACCTCAAAAGAAAAATTTAGCAACAAAGATAAGATGCTTAAATCTTTTCTAATACCAGTGTGTTTTTGGATTGCAAAAAAAGCTAATAATAAAAAACCTTACTTTGTTGGTTTAGCAGGAGGACAGGGAACTGGTAAGACAACAATAAGTTCAATTATAAAAATAATATTAGAAAAATATTTCAAATTAAAAGTATTTAAAATTTCCATTGATGATTTTTATAAAACTAGAAAAGAAAGATCTGTTTTGTCTAATAAAGTTCATTCTATGTTGATGACAAGAGGAGTGCCAGGAACACATGATGTAAAAATTATGTTGGATTTCTTTAAAAGATCAAAAAGTAAAAACTTTAAAACAATTAAGTTACCAAGTTTTAACAAGGCAGTTGATGACCGATCTCCTCAAAAAAATTGGTATAATATTAAAGAGCAGCCAGATGTAATTATATTTGAGGGCTGGTGTGTTGGTGCAAGAGCAGAAGTTAACAAAACACTTAAAAAACCAATTAATTCTCTTGAAAGAATTAAAGACCAAAAACTTATTTGGAGAAAATATGTAAATGAGCAATTAAAGACAAAATATAAAAAACTATATTCTCAATTAAATTGTCTGATTTATTTAAAAGCTAAAAATTTTAGTTTGCTTCAGAAATGGAGACTAAAACAAGAGCATAAGTTGTGGTTAAATACTAAAAATAAATCTAGTCATAAAATAATGAGTAAGGGAGATGTTATTAATTTTATGCAAACTTACCAAAGAATTACACAGAACATGTTTAAATTTGCACCAAAATATTCTACAATTATCTTAAATTTAAATAGTAACCATCAAATTAAAACAATAAAATATAATAAATGAAAAAGTTTTTAATAATTATTTTTTGTACATTAGTTTTTCCATTAAGTGCATTTTCAGCAACTTTAAAGGAAGCGCTTAAACAAACATTTGATAATAATCTTGAACTTCAAGCAGAGAGAAAAAATTTAGAAATCCAGCAAGAAGTAATCAATATGTCTAGAAGTGATTTATTGCCTACTTTAACTCTTACAGGTAAAAAAAATTTTGAGGAAACAAATGAAATTACTACACAAGCTGGTGCAGATGCATCAGTTACAGATGTAAATACAGGATCAGCTTCAATTAAACTTGAACAAACATTACTTGATGGAAGTGGACGAAAGACAGAATATGAAAAAAGTAAGTTAGGGTTAAATTTAACAGAAGCAAAATTAATACAAAAAGAACAAGAAATATTCTTAAGAGCTATTGAAGCATACACAGGATTAATTTTAGCTTATGAAAAATTAAATATTAATGAAGAAAACGTAAACTTACTTCAAAGACAATTTGAATTAGATAATGCAAGATTAAGTAGGGGGCAAATTACAGCATCTGATTTAGCGCAATCACAATCCTCTCTCGCTGGAGCACAAGCAAGGTATATTGAAGCTCAAAATAATATAGTAACTAGTAAATTAAATTATGAAAATGTAATTGGTACTATTGCAGAAGAAGCAAAATTGAAAAAAATATACAATGCACAAGTAACAATCCCTAAAAATTTAAGTGAAGCTAAAAAAATATCTTTAGAGAAAAGTCCTGAATTAATTATTGCTGAAATAGAATATGGACAATCAGAACTAGATGTAAAAATTGCAAGATCTGATCTTTCGCCTACAGCAAAAATTTCATTAGAGAGAACTTACACTGATGATTTAAGTGCAACTTATGATGAAAGAGAAAAAGATGTCTTACAAGCAACTGTTTCATGGCCTTTTCAATTTGGTGGAAAAAATAAATCTAATGTAAGCAAAAATCTTCAAGCCAAAGGTATGAAGAGACTGTTATTAGAGAACGCTCAAAAAAATAATACACAGTCAGTGACATCTTCTTGGTCAACTTTACAGTCATCAAGAAGTTTTTTACAAGCTGTACAATCACAAGTTAAAGCTTCAGAAGTCGCAACTGAAGGAATTAGCTTTGAATATGAAAGTGGATCTGGAAGATCTACCTTTGATGTTCTTCAATCTAGATCAAATTTAATAAACGCAAAAATTAATCTTGCTGAAGCCGAAAGAAGTTACTTGTTAGCTCAATATAGAGTTTTAAAATCAGTAGGGCTTTTAAATAGCGACTATTTAAATCTTAAGTAATTCAGTCTTTTTTAATCATTAAAAACAAAGATCTTGCCAATGAGAACAAAATGTGTACATTTAAATCATGATTCGACTGTTAAAAAACGTAAAAAAAGAGGCAAAAAATGACGAAAAGTAACCTAAAAGTAGTTAAATCTACTAAAGATCAAGAAATGGATATTAAAGAAAAGAACAAAGCATTAGATGCTGCAATAGCTCAAATTACAGATAATTTTGGAAAAGGCTCTGTGATGAAGCTTGGCCAAAAGAGAGCTATGGATATTGAGTCTGTTTCAACAGGTTCTTTAAGTCTTGATTTAGCTTTAGGTATAGGCGGATTGCCAAAAGGAAGAATTATTGAAGTTTATGGACCAGAGTCATCTGGAAAAACTACATTGGCATTACAAGTTGTTGCCGAAGCTCAAAAAGCTGGTGGAATTTGTGCATTCGTTGATGCAGAGCATGCTCTAGATCCAGTTTATGCAAAAAAATTAGGTGTAAATACTGAAGAACTTTTGATCTCACAGCCAGATGCTGGTGAACAAGCATTAGAAATTGCTGATACGCTAGTAAAATCAGGCTCTATTTCAGTTATTGTAATCGACTCTGTTGCAGCTTTAACACCAAAAGCTGAGATCGAGGGAGAGATGGGAGATCATCATGTTGGTCTTCAATCAAGATTAATGAGTCAGGCTTTAAGAAAATTAACAAGCTCAATTTCAAATACAAACACAATGATGATTTTCATCAACCAAATCAGAATGAAAATTGGAGTTATGTTTGGAAGTCCAGAAACTACATCAGGTGGTAACGCACTTAAGTTTTATTCATCAGTTAGAATGGATATTAGAAGAATTGGTGCTATCAAAGATAAAGACGAAATTATTGGTAACTCTACAAGAGTGAAGGTAGTTAAAAATAAAGTAGCTCCACCATTTAAAGTAGTTGAATTTGATTTGATGTACGGAAGAGGAATTAGCAAGATGGGTGAATTGGTCGATCTTGGTTCCAAAGCAGATATTATTGAAAAATCAGGAGCTTGGTATGCTTATAAAGGAGAGAAGATTGGTCAAGGTAGAGAGAATGCTAAGACTTATCTAGCTCAAAATCCTAAAGTTGCTGCAGAAATAGAAATGGCAATTAGGGAAAAAGCTGGTGTTATTTCTAAAAAAATAGAAGGAAACCCAATAGATCCTGAAAAATTGGAAAAAGAAAAGAAAGTAGCTGAAAAAGAAGAAGAAGCAAAAGCTGAAGCTACTCCTCCATCTAAAAAGAATTAATAGGTCATCTTTATTAATAAAAGGCGCTTAATTTAAGCGCCTTTTTTCCCGTACTGCATCTAGACATAAAATAAAAAAGCTGTATTTTAAAAATATGGCAGACAAAACTCTCAATGAAATTAGAAATACCTTCCTAAAGTATTTTGAAAAGAACGATCACCAGATTGTGGAATCTAGTAATTTGGTTCCAAATAATGATCCAACATTGATGTTTGCTAACTCTGGAATGGTTCAGTTCAAGAACGTTTTCACAGGTTTAGAAAAAAGAGATTATGTTAGAGCAACTACTTCACAAAAATGTGTAAGAGCTGGTGGTAAACACAATGATTTAGAAAATGTAGGTTACACACCTCGACATCATACTTTCTTTGAGATGTTAGGAAACTTTTCATTTGGAGATTATTTTAAAGAACAAGCAATTGATTATGCTTGGAATTTAATTACTAAAGATTTTGGAATAGATAAAAATAGACTTTATGTAACTGTATTTCATGAAGATGATGAAGCCTTCAATTTTTGGAAGAAAATAGCAGGTTTTAGTGATGATAGAATTATTAGAATAGCAACTTCAGATAACTTTTGGTCAATGGGAGAAACAGGGCCATGTGGACCTTGTTCAGAAATCTTTTTTGATCATGGTGATCATTTACATGGTGGATTACCTGGTACAAAAGATGAAGATGGTGACAGGTTTATTGAAATTTGGAACTTGGTCTTTATGCAATTTGAACAAGTTACAAAAGATAAAAGAATAAATCTTCCAAAACCATCTGTTGATACAGGGATGGGTTTAGAGAGGATTGCTGCTTTGCTTCAAGGCACTCATGATAATTATGAAACAGATCACTTTAAAAAAATAATCAATTCTGCTTCAGATATAATTAAAATCAAATCTGATAAATCAAATCTATCAAGTTTTAGAGTTATTGCTGATCACTTAAGAGCAAGTTCATTTTTAATTGCTGAAGGAGTGTTACCATCTAACGAAGGAAGAGGGTATGTGCTTCGAAGAATTATGCGAAGAGGAATGAGGCACTCTCATTTGTTAGGAGCTAAGGATCCAGTTTTTTCTAAATTGTTTGATACATTGTTAAATGAAATGTCAGGAAATTATCCTGAACTAAAAAGAGCAGAGTCTTTGATTAAAGAAACTTTAAAGATGGAAGAAGAAAAATTTTTAGTTCTTTTAGATAGAGGAATTAAAATTTTAAATGATGAAATTTCTAAAATAGATAAAGTTTTACCAGGTGACATTGCCTTTAAACTTTATGAAACTTATGGTTTTCCGATTGATCTTACAGAAGATATTTTAAAATCAAAATCTTTAGAATTTGATAAAGAAAGATTTGGCGAGTTGATGAGAGAGAGTATTGAGCTCGCAAGAAAAAATTGGAAAGGATCTGGAGATAGTGCAGTTGAGCAAGTTTGGTATGGTGTAAAAGAAAAACATGGGGCTACAGAATTTTTAGGGTATGAAAATGATCAAGCACAAGGAGTGATAAAATCTCTTCTTAAAAACCATAAAGAGGTTGATACTTTAAATGCTGGAGATGAGGGTATCATTGTTGTTAATCAAACCCCATTTTATGCTGAATCTGGAGGTCAAGTTGGGGACACAGGAATGATTATTAAGGATGAATTTGAATTTGAAGTAACAGATGTTCAAAAGAAATTGGGAGATCTATTTGTTCATTACGGAAAAGTCAAAAAAGGTTCAATAAAATTAGAGCAAGATGTTGAAATGAAAATTAATATTGAGAAAAGAAATGATACAAGAGCATATCATTCAGCAACTCATTTATTACATGAGTCTTTAAGACGAGTTTTAGGTCCGCACGTTACTCAAAAGGGATCTCTTGTTGAGCCAGAAAGATTAAGATTTGATTTTAGTCATATGAAGCCAATTTCAGATGATGAGATGGTAAAAATAGAAAGTCATGTAAATGATATGATTTCTAAACAATCAGATGTAACTACAAGAATAATGACACCAAAAGAGGCAGTTGATAACGGAGCTTTAGCACTATTTGGTGAGAAATATGGAGATGAAGTAAGAGTGTTATCAATGGGGGATGAAGGAGAAAAATATTTTTCAACTGAATTATGCGGTGGAACCCATGTAAAAAACACTGGTGATATTGGTAAATTTAAGATTATTAGTCAATCCTCAATTGCTGCAGGGGTAAGAAGAGTGGAGGCTTTAAGAGATAAGCAACTAGAGGACTACCTAAAAAACAAAGAGAAAATGTTAAACTTATCATCTGAAAAAGACGATGAACAAATCAATGAATTGAGTAAGCAAATCTCAGATTTAGGTGGAAAGCCTAATTTAGATGAAAGTGATAAAAAAGTTTTAATCAAAAATTTAAATAAACAATTGGAAACTTTATCAGTCAATTCAATATTACAAGATCAATCCAAAAATAAAGTTAATGATCAAGATGTTAACGGGGTGAAAGTAAGGTTTCAAAATGTTGAAGATCTTCCACCTAAAGAATTAAGAAAACTTGTAGACAAAGGTAAAAAAGAATTAGGTGAAGGTATTGTAATAGTTTTTGCAAGCAAAGATGACAAAGTTGGTATTGCTGTAGGTGTCACAGAAAAACTAACTGAAAAATTTGATGCAGTACAATTTGTAAAAGTAGGTTCAGAAGTAATAGGAGGCAAAGGTGGAGGTGGAAGAAAAGACTTTGCTCAAGCAGGTGGTCAAGACTCATCCAAAATCAATGATGCCTACAAAAAAATTAAAAGTTTAATTTAGTTTTGATCAATAAACTCAATTATTTTATTTGCTTTTAAAAAATTAATTTTTGTTGAGTTTAATTTACAATCATAAATTACACTTAATTTAGATAAAGGTTTAAATTTTTCAGAGTTTTCATTATAGAAAATAAAATTTTTATTATTTGAAAAAGATAACATATGTGAAATCCCATTATCTATGGTGATATTAAATTCTGTTAATTCGCCAAGAGCTGTGACAATCATAGGATTTTTATATTTTTCATTTATAATTTCTTCTGGAAAGTAAATATTACTAATTTTTTTTTTGAGTATATTTTTTAAGTTATCGTATTTTTCCTCAATAAAAAATGTTGGAATAAATTTTTTTCCATAGTGATTTGCTACTTTAATAATTTCATCAATATTAAATTCTTTATTTCTTGAAGGATGACCTGCAGTAATAGAAAAGCCAACATATTTTTTATCTTTTATCATTAACTTTCGAGCTATATTCTTATAAATTTTTGGAATTTCAATTTGAAAGTCAGC
>NZ_JBNAJY010000019.1:0-17644 GCF_052047595.1 Candidatus Pelagibacter sp. HIMB1715
TTTTCATTTAAATGAATTAATTATTTATCAATAAATTATTGATAAATATAGTCTCTTGTAACAGGTGTTGAAGTATAGTTTTTTGTAAGTTGAAATTGATATACAACTTGGTCCCCCCATTTAAAAGCCATTTCGCAACCTGCTAAATAAAATTCCCACATTCTAAAAAAACGCTCATCGAACATGTTAATAATTTTATCTTTATTCTTTAGGCAATTTTCTTTCCAATTTCTTAATGTGTGAGAATAATGCATTCTTAATACCTCAATATCAGCAACAATTAAGCCTGCTTTTTCAATTGGAGTAGTTACTTCACTTAAACTTGGCGTGTAGCCACCTGGAAATATGTATTTTGTAATCCATGGATGAGGGTCTCTTGGAGGATTTACTGATCCAATAGTATGAATTAATGAAACTCCATCATCTTTAAGAAGTTTTTCAACTTGTGAGAAAAATTTTTTATAAAATTTTCTTCCTACATGTTCAAACATCCCAACACTTACAATCCTGTCAAATTTTTCATTAAGTTCCCTATAATCCATTAATTTAAATGTTAATTGATTATCTAAATTAAGTTCTTTGGCTTTTTGTTTGCAATATTTTAATTGATTTTCTGACAATGTGATTCCAGTTACTTCACAGTTTGCTGATTTTGCAATATCAATAGCTAAAGAACCCCATCCACATCCAATATCAAGAACTTTTTGGTTTGGCTTTATATTTAATTTCTTAATTATATGTTGAATTTTATTATTTTGGGCTTCTTCCAAAGTATCATTTTCATTTTTGAAGTAAGCACATGAATATTGTCTTTTAGGATCTAAAAATAAATCGTAAAGATCATCTTTAATATCATAATGATGTGAGACATTCATTTTAGATTTTTTAATAAAATTGAAATTTGTTAGATATCTATATGATCCTCTTAACCTATTAATTAAATAACTAAAAAAATTTAATTCTCCTCTTCCGAAATTCATCAAAGATAAATCTAAAAAATCTGTAAGACTTCCATTTTCAATTACTATTTCTCCATCTGTATAAGCTTCTCCAAAATAAAGATCAGGATGGAGTAAAAGTTTATAATGAAGACTTTTATTTAGTATTTTAACTTTTATAGGATTTTCTTTTTCAGGATTTCCAATGATATAATTTTTTGAGTTTGCATCGACTAAAATAAAACCATCTTTCTTAAAAACACTATTCAAGAACCTTGCTAATTGCATTTTTAAGCTGCCATTGATGATTTTAAAGAAAAATTAAATTTTTCTAAATTATTTAAAAGATCACTTTCTTCATCTTTATTTAATATTCTCAAAGGTGGAAGTAAATTTTTATATGCACTGTCTTTATGTTTATAAAAAGTATGTAATCCAGAAATTAAATTATATTTTTCAAATGTCCCTCTTACATCACATAAATTGTTATTAACTTCCTGTTCTTTTCCCTCATTAAAATCATCATATACTTTTCGAGCAAGTTTAGATGTTGCGTTACATGTTGCTGTGATTATTCCCGAACAACCTAATTCTAGTCCTTTTAATAATTTTGACTCTGAGCCTGGCATGACAGAAAAATTATCTATCTTTAAATTTTCAAAAAGATTATACGAACTGTCCTTAACACCAACTATTTGATCTGGAAAATTTTTGGCTAGTCTTTCAACACATTCTACACTGAATTTATATCCACAAAGTTTTTCAAAATTATATAATACAATCTTAGCATTTGGAATTGACTCTACAATTTTGGAGTAAAAATTAAAAACATCTTCATCGCTATATTTATAAAATGCAGGTGGCATAATTAAAAATTTTTCTAAATTTAATGATGTTGCAACTCTCATTAAATTTATTATTTCCCCTAAAGAATTTAAGCCTGTACCAATAATAAAATTATCTTTGTATTTATTAGTTGATATTTTGTTTAGAAGTTTAATTTTTTCAGCGACTGGTATCAGCTGAGCTTGTCCTGTACTTCCAAAAATTGCAGCCCCATGACAACCGTTTTCTATTACCATTTCAGAGTGCTCAATTGTTTTATCAATGTTTAATGTCAAATCGTTATTTAAAACAGACATTGATGCAGCATAAATACCTTTTAATAAACTCATATATTTTTTAAAAGAATATAATAATTCAAAAAAAAAATGAATAAAAAAGTAAACTTAATTATTGGATCAGGTGTATTAGGAGCATATCTTTCTGCAGCGCTTTTAAAGAAAAATGAAAAAATAATTGTTACCTCAAGGACATTAAATAAAAAATTTACCAATTATGAATACTTAAAAATAAAAAAAAAAATTATTTTTGAAAAGCTAAATACTAATAACAAAAAAGAAATTTATTATATTTTAAAAAAATATAATCCTAAAAAAATATTTTATTTTAGTGGAGTTAGCTCAATTCCAAAAAGTATCAAACTAAAAAAAGAAACTTTTGCATCCCATTATATTGGAACTAAAAATTTCTTAGAAATTTTAAAAAAAGAAAAATCAGATACAAAATTTTTCAAAGCAAATTCTGGATACATATTTTCACCAAAAAAAGGATTAATCACTCTTAAATGTAAATATTCAACAAACAGTAATCCATATATCCAAACACAAAAAGAAGTATTCAAATTAATAAAAAAATATAGGAAATATAAGTTAAACGTATTTAACTTAGTATTTATGCAGATTGAATCACCTTTAAGACCTAATGATTTTTTTATCAAAAAAATTTGCTTAGCTGCAAAAAATAAAAAAAAAATAGAAGTTGGCAATATAAATACATTTAGAGATTACTCATGGGTAACAGAAGTTGTAAAATTAATATTAAAAGCTTCAAATCTTGGAAGCAGGGATTTAATTATTTCACCAGGAAAAAAATTATCTGGTAAAGAAATATTAGAAACTGCGTACTATTTGAGCAGACTTGATTATAAAAAATATTTCTCAATAAATAAAAAATATTTCAGAAAACAAGAAAACAAATTATTAGCTAGTGATAGCAAAAACTCTTTATTTCTAAAAAAAGAATACAATTTTAAATTTAATATTATTGGGAAAAAGCTTATTAGAAAAATGTATAATTCTCTATGAAAACAGGAATATATTTGAGCTATTCTGGACTAGGTGCAAATTTATTACATCTTGCATACTGCCATCAAGTAGCAAAAAAGTACGGGCCAGTTACAATTATTACACTTTGTAAAAATTTAAAAGAAGCTTTAGCCGACGATCCATTGATTGAAAATGTATTTTACTTAGATAAATTTACTAAAAAATTTTTTGACATATTTAAACTTAGTAAAATTTTAAAAAAATTTAATTTTGAAAATTTATTAATTTTTTACCCAAGTTTAAGAGTATATCTTGCGGCAAAAATTGCAGGTATTAAAAATGTTTATTCTTATAAATTTTATGAAAAAAAAAATTTACATTTGATTAAGGCAGCTAAATTATTTACCGAAAAAACACTAAATATCAAAAATTCTCCAACAGAAACAACATTTTACATTCAAAAAGAAAGATTAGACAAAGTTAAATCTGAAATAAAAAATGATTATTTTAAAATAGTGCTTGGTGTGGGATCTTCTGGACCAACAACAAGATGGGGTTCAAAAAATTTTTCTAATTTAGTAAACAATTTAAATAAAACAGGAAAATATTTTTTTTTAATTTTATGCGGTCCAAATGAAAAAGAAATTGAAAATGAAATTACTTCAAATTTAGAAGATGATAATTTTATGACATTAAGTGATAAAAAAATTTACGACGTTTTACCCTATTTGTGTGCTTCAGACATGTATGTAGGTAACGACTCTTTTGGCTCTCATGTAATTTCTCAATCAGGTAAAAAAAGTATTGTATTTTTATTAGATGCTCCAAAAGCTTACACTGATTATAGTAAAAACCATTTTAGATTAGTACCTGATGAGTACAATATTGAGGAAATAACTCATGGTACAAATGCAAACCCAAACCTCATTTCTGTGGAAAAAGTAATTGAAACAATAAATAAATTAAAAAATTAGCTAATATCATTAAGAACAATTTCTTTAGCCTCATTTACTAAAGTAGATAATCTAGAAGTTTCAGGAGAAATATCTGGATGAATTTTTTTTTGTATTTTTATGTATGCTTTGTTTACATCTTCTTTAGTTAAATTTTTCGAAGGATTTAAATTGAGTATACGGTATGCCTCTTCAGTAGACATCGTATTTAAATTTGAAGCATTATTATTAAAGGAAAATCTTCCTGAATTTCTCAAAGTTTGAATCAATCTATATAGTGAAATTAATTGAAAAATAGACATACCTTTCAATTTTAAAAGAGCAAGACTCGCGAGAGTAAATGGCAATGTGAGTAAAAATTTACCTCCAACTGCAAACAAAACTGCAAAAATAGTTAAAATTATAAATAAAAATACTCTTAAACCTTTAGAAATTTTTTTTGACGCAACACGAGTGAAAAACCTTAATAAAATATATAAACCAACTACAATTAATAATGTATAAATAATAAAATTCATATATTTCCAATTAATAATGAAAGTACCATATCTTAAAAAAAAACCAGAGTTAAAATCTTGTCACAATACTGAATGGGAAGATAATTATAGCTGGATACATCAAGAAAATATTTTAGAAGTCTTGCAAGACAAAACTAAGCTTCTTCCAGAGGTAAAAGAATATTTAGAAGATGAAAATAGGTATACTGAGTATCATCTAAAAAATACGAAAAATGCTCAAAAAATACTATTTGATGAAATTAAAGGTAGAATAAAATTAGATGATGAAAGCTTACCTTTTAAAGATCATTCATATGAATATTGGACAAAAACTACTGCCAAAGGAAATTACTCTATAAAATTAAGAAAAAAAATTGGTTCGTCAGAAATTGAAGAAATTTGGAATGGAGATAAAGAAAAAGAAAAATTAAATGTTGAATATTTTGGTGTTGGAGATTTAGAGGTTAGTAACAATGATCAATATCTTGGGTACTCACTAGATACCAAAGGTTCCGAGTATTATACAATTTATGTAAGAAATATTAAAAATAATAAAATAATTTCAAAAGAAATAAAAGAAACGTCAGGAAGTATAATTTTCAGCTTTGATGATAAGTATCTTTTTTATTCAAAGTTAGATGAAAATCATAGAGCTAGAAAAATTTATAGACATAAAATTGGAGATTTTGAAAGTGAAGATGAACTAATCTTTGAGGAAAAAAGTGAAGCTTTCACTGTTAGTATTGGATTAAGTTCTGATGAAAAATATTATTTTATAAACACTTCAGATCACAATACTTCGGAACAATATTACTTTAATGTAAATGAAGCAAAACCAAATCCAAAATTAATAATTAAACGTGAAAAAGGAATTCTTTACTCTGTAAATTCATGGAATGGAAAATTTTATAATCATACAAATAAAGATGCGGAGGATTTTAAAATAGATATTTCAGAAACTTTAGAAAATCAGAAGTGGGAGACATTTATTCCTGCAAAAAAAGAAGTGTTAATTGGTGGACTTTCATTTTTAAATAACTGGATAATTAGATCCGAAACGTCAGATGCTTTGGACAAATTGTTTGTTATTGATACTTCAACAAATAATGAAGAAGAACTAATTTTTTCTGACGAAAAAGTATGTGTTCCTGGTGTTTCATTAACACAAAGAAATAGAGACACAGATGAGGTTTATGTTTCATATTCTTCACCCAAAACGCCTTCGAGAGTTTACAAATACAATTTAAAAACTAAATCTAAAATACTTGTAAAAGAACAAGAAATACCATCAGGCCATAATATAGATGATTATATAGTTGAGAGAATAGAGTTTAAATCCCATGATGGAAGAATGGTTCCACTTACGATTACAAGACACAAAAATACAAAAATAGACGGAACAGCAAATTTGTTACTATACGGATACGGATCGTATGGTAGTTCGATGAGTCCAAGTTTTTCCTCAACAAGACTTAGCTTAATAAATAGAAATATTATTTGGGCCACTGCACACATTAGAGGTGGAATGGAAAAAGGAATGAAATGGTGGAAAGAAGGAAAACTAACAAATAAAAAAAATACATTTGAAGATTATATTTATGCTGCAAAATATTTGATTGAAAATAACTACACCTCAAAAGGAAAAATAATTGGAATGGGTGGATCTGCAGGCGGTTTATTAATGGGAGCTGTTGTTAATCAAGCGCCTGAATTATTTTTAGGTATAATTATGGCTGTTCCTTTTGTTGATTCATTAACTACAAATCTTGATCACTCTTTACCACTTACAGTTGGTGAATTTGATGAATTTGGTAATGCTAAAGAAAACAAAGAACACTTTGATTATATATTTTCATATGCTCCATATAATAATATAAAAAAAATGGATTATCCTCATATGCTAATAACAACTAGTTTAAGTGATAACAGGGTTTTGTTTGACGAACCTGCAAAATTTACAGCTAAACTTAGAGATTATAAAACTGATAATAATTTACTACTTCTCAAAACAGAAATGAATGCAGGTCATGGAGGTAAATCTGGTAGAGATGGAGCAATAGAAGAAATTGCACTCGACTACGCATTTGCATTAAAAATTTCAGAAAAAATTTAATTTTTCAGATATTGAAATCTTTTTAATCATACCTAAATATACAATGTAAGTCGCCTTTTGGGGCTTGCATAAAATAAACTTGCTTAAAAAAGGAGGATATTATGACAAGTAAGGATCTATCTATATTTAACTCACTAAGACCTTTTTCAATTGGTTTTGACGATATGTTTGATCAATTTGAAAACATGTTGGGTAATGGAAGTTTGACAATGCAATCAAACTACCCTCCATACAACATTAGAAAAACTGGTAAGGATAATTATGCAATTGAAGTTGCATTGGCTGGTTTTAATAAAAATGATGTTGAGGTTGAGTTTGAAGATAATTTATTAACGGTAAGAACAAAACAAGTTGATAAATCTGAGAACAATGATGTTAATGGAGAAATAATTCACAAAGGTATTTCTCAAAGACAATTTGCAAGATCATTCACTATTGCTGATGATGTAAAAGTTAATGGTGCTGAACTTAAAGATGGTCTTTTAACAATATCTTGTGAAAGAATTATACCAGAGCACAAAAAGAAAAAACTTATAGAAATTAAATAAGTTTACCCTTACTTGCGAGGATTTATCCTCGCAGGTAAAATTTAAAAACATCCGTTGGAAGCAAATCCAATTACTAGCTTATCTGGATTAATCTCAAATCTTCTCTCACATGGAAAGCCATACTTCTTGGTATTATAAATAAATATAAAATTACCTTTTTCATTTTCAAAATCTTCATCAGGTTTTCCAAGTTCCATTTGTAATTTACTTGCTGATTGACCAATAAATTCACTCAACTTTTTATTTTCTTTTTGAATAGCTGCGTCTGTTTTTTGCTTAACTGTTTGACAACCAGAAACAAATAAAAAGATAAAAAATATAGTGAATAAAATTTTCAAATTTTTCATATTAATCACACTATCATTACAATTATGGCATAAATATAAACTTATGGGTTGAATTTTGTGAATAAAATGGACTTATTCAAAGTATTATTCAACAGAATCAAATAATTATCAGACATTAGGAGGACAAATGCTTGATAATTATTTTAATTATAAAAAACACAAAACAGATTTTAAAACTGAAGTCATAGCTGGAACCACAACATTCTTAACGATGGCTTATATAATGTTTTTAAATCCATTTATCTTATCGGGAGAATTCGCCGGACCCGAAAAAGGTTTCTTTGATTTCGGCGCGGTATATACAGCTACGATTTTAGCTACAGCTTTAGCATGTTTTATTATGGCTTTTTATGGAAAGACTTGGCCAATAGGACTTGCACCTGGAATGGGTATTAACGCATTCGTTGCATTTGGTGTATGTGCGGGAATGGGATACACACCTCAAGAAGCACTTGGTGCAGTATTGGTAGCAGGTGTATTATTCTTAATAATATCTTTAACGCCAATAAGAGCATGGCTAATTAACTCAATTCCAAAAAGTTTAAAATTAGGAATTGGTGCAGGTATAGGATTATTTTTAGCGATTATCGGATTACAAATTATGGAAGTGGTTGTAGATGATCCTGTTACTTTAGTTAAATTAGGCAATCTTGGAGATCCATTAGTTCTTTTAGGATGTGCAACTTTTATAGCAATCATTGTTTTAGAAAAAATGAATGTAAAAGGTAACATCATCATAGGAATTTTGGTATTTAGTATCATTGCTTGGGCTGCTGGCCTTGCTAAATTTAATGGTTTAGCTAGCTCACCTCCTCCTATGACATATCTTTTTGATTTTGATTTGTCTGCTGCAATGACTGCTAGTATGTCTACAGTAATATTCACTTTATTGTTTATCGACTTCTTTGATACAGCTGGAACTTTAACTTCTGTTGCAAACGTTGCAGGTAAAGTAGGTAAAGATGGAAAAGTCCAAGATATCAATAAAGCAATGCTATCTGACAGTGTTGGAACAGTTGCGGGTGCAATGATGGGAACTACTACTGTAACAAGTTATGTTGAGTCTGGTGCTGGTGTAAAAGCAGGTGGTAAAACAGGAATGACCTCTCTTGTAATAGGTATTTTGTTTTTAGCATGTATCTTTTTTGCCCCTTTGGCAACTAGTTTACCTAAACAAATTGATGGTGCAGCTCTACTTTTTGTGTCTGTTCTTTTTGTAAGAAATATTACAGATATTGAGTGGAACGATATTTCTGAGTCTGCTCCTGCAATACTTGCAATGATAGCAATGCCGTTAACATACAGTATTAGTAATGGAATTGCCCTAGCATTTGTTTCTTACGCATTAATTAAAATATTTACTGGAAAGTTTTCAAGCACTTCTCCAGCAATATGGGTAGTTGCAATACTTAGTGTTGTAAGTTTTGCTGTAAGTTAAATAAGATCTTAACAGGGCTAGTTTACTAGCCCTGTTAACTAATTTCTTTTAATTAACTCTTCAATAGATAATTCTTCGTAATGTTCAGTTGGCTGAACAATCCATGGGTCAGAATCTAGTCTTACAGGACAAAAATCTGGTTCGAAGGTTGATGATTTTTTTTTCCAAAGGCAAGCAGTTTTAACTTCTTTTATAAAATCTTTTGTTTGAGGATAATTTTTTAACCACTCAATACTTTTATTTAAAGTTAAACCAGTATCAGAAAGATCATCTATCAACAAAACTTTACTAAAATCCTCGTTATTAGCTAATGAGCTTATTTCTCTAGCGAACATAAGTTCACCTTGCTTATCTTCCATTCCTTCGCCTGAATAACTTTGAATAACAATGTAGGCTATTGGTAATTTTAAAATCCTCGATAAGATATCAAGGATCGGTGCAGCACCTCTCATAATACCAATTAAAACTGTAGGTTTGTATGCCTTGTGAATTTGTATTGCCAGTTTCTCAACAATTTTTATATATTCATCAAAAGAGATTATAAGTTTGTCAGCCATGAAGTTTAGTATCATAAGTAAAAAAATTTAAAAAGGAGAAATGATGAAGGTTTACTGGATTGCTTTGTATAAAAAGATAGATAACCAAGAAAATATTAAAAAATATGGAGCTAAAGTTACAGATATAATTAAAAGTTATGGGGGTGTACCACTAGTAAGAGGAGGAAAGTTTAATACTTTAGAGGGAGAAACTTACCCAAGAACAGTAATTTGGGAATTTCCTAGTTATGAAAAAGCTATGGAGTGTCATGACTCTAAAGAATATCAAGAAGGTTGGGCGCTCGCAAAAGATACTACCGAAAGAAACTTACAGATAGTCGAGGCTTTTAATATTGAATAGGCTCAGGATCTATACTTCTCCAAAGATACCATGTGGCTACAGAACAATATGGGGAAAATCTTTTTTTCAATAAGTTTACATAGCTTTCTGGTGGAAGATATTTTTTATTATAATTTTTTGAAATAGCTCTTAAAAGTCCTATATCTTGTACAGGCCATATATCGGGACGATTATAAGTAAATAATAAAATCATTTCAGCTGACCATCTTCCTATTTGTCTTAGTTTAGATAAATAAATAATTGCTTCTTCATCAGACATACCTGGAATAACTTTGGGATTAAATGTTTTATTTAATACTTGTTCTGCTAAACTTTTTATACCCTTAACTTTTTGTCTACTTAATCCACAGCTCTTTAATTGAGAGCTTGATAATTTATTCACTGTTTTTGCATTAATTTTGTTTTTACATTTTTTTTTAAACTTTAAAAAAACTGAGTTAGCAGCAGCTACACTAATTTGTTGACCAATTATACTTTTACAAAGAGAAAAGAAAACATCTCGCCTTGATGTAAGAACAGTTTCTGATGGTGACTTATATTTTTTAATCAAAAAGGACATTGTTTTATCTTTTTTTGATAAATACTTTTTTGCTTTATTCCAATATGACGGGGTTTTACTCATGACGTGAAACAGATAGTTTTTTTTTCAAATACATTTCTCTTCTAAATATAATTATAGATGAAACAATAACTAATAAAGCACCTAACAAAGTTTTAGAAGTTGGTATTTCATTCCAAATAAAATATCCAAATATTATTGCGAAAACTAATCCAAGATATTTTAAAGGAGAAACCAAACTAACTTCTGAATATTTATAAGATTGTGATAGCCATAAATTTGCAAGACCACCTAATATACCAACCATTGATAGCAAAAATAAATCAAGTAAACTTGGCAAGATCCATCCCTGATAAAACGATAAAAAACTTAGAAGCATTATCGAGAATGAAAAGAAAAAACTGATCAACCAAGCAGGTTCGGTTGATGATAATTTTCTTATAGCAATTGCTACATAGGAAAGACCTAAACAAAAAATAATTGGGTAAATATAATACACATTTAAAGCACTAAACCCTGGCTCAGTAATAAATATTATTCCTAAAAATCCAACTAACACTGCCATCCATCTATATAAACCAACTTTTTCATTTAATAAAAAAATTGAAAAAATTGTAATAAAAATTGGTGCAGCAAAGGAAATACTTACAACAGTTGCCAAAGGTAAATTTCTAAGTGCAACAAATATAGAGACTAAAGCTATAAGTCCCGCTAAGCATCTTTTAAAATGAAGCACAGGTCGCGTTGTTTTATAGAAATCAAAATACCGATCTTTAGGGATAAGGAATAAAATTGGGATTATTCCACAAAAGCCTCTAAAAAACAAAACTTGCCCAACTGGATAATCATCAGACCATTTAACAATTAAATCCATTAGCGAGAAAGCGCATACAGATATAAACATATAAAAAAAGCCCAATTGATTTTTTGATAACATGTGATTAACTTAGATCAATTAAGGTATTTATCAATGGAAATAGCAATTTTAGGTTTAGGATGTTTTTGGGGACCAGAAATAAAGTTCAGCAAGCTTGATGGTGTTACAAAGACAGAAGTAGGATATTGTGGAGGTAACTCTGACAAAACAAATTATAAAGAAGTTTGTTCTGGTACAACCAATCATGCTGAAGTAGTTAAGTTAGAATTTGATCCAAATATAATTTCTTACGAAAATATTCTTGAACATTTTTTTAAATTTCATGACCCCACTACGTTAAATTCTCAAGGGCCTGACTTTGGAACTCAGTATAGAAGTGAAATTTTTTATACAAACGATGATCAAAAAACTATTGCACAAAAGATGGTAGAAAAAGAAAATATTAAACTATCTGGCAAAGTAGTAACAAAAATTTCATTAACTAAAAACTATTGTACAGCAGAAGAGTATCACCAAAAGTATCTAGAAAAAAGATAGTATGTCATTGGTTGATACAGATTGGCTAGAGAAAAATCTCGACAAAGTGAAGATAATTGATTGTTCTTGGCATATGCCTGCTGAAAATAGAAATGCTCAAGATGAATTTGATAAAGAGCATATCCCAAATGCTATTTTTTTTGATTTAGATAAAAATTCAAAACAAGACACTGACCTTCCTCATATGCTTCCAAGCTTAGTAGCTTGGAATAAAATAATTTCAGACTTAGGAATTTCAAATGATGATCAAATTGTAATTTATGATAATTCAAATGTCATAAGTTCATGCAGAGGTTGGTATAATTTTATTTATTTTGGTCATGATCCAAAATTGGTTAATGTTCTTGATGGTGGTTTTAAAAAATGGAAAAGTGAAAATAAAAAGACCTCAAATATTTCAGCAAATTTAAATAAATCTAACTATGAGGGTAATGAATTATCTAAACTCGTAAAAAATAAAGTCTTAATTGATCAAAATATTTCTAAAAAAGAATTCAAAGTAGTAGATGCGCGAAGTAGAGAAAGATTTGAAGGTAAAGCTCCAGATCCAAGAAAAAATGTAAGAAGTGGTTCTATTCCAAATTCAGTATGTTTACCTTTTGTAGAGGTAATAAATGAAAATAAGACTTTTAAAAATAAAGAGGATTTAAATAAATTATTTCAAGAAATATCAAAAAATTTTGAGGAAAATTTAGTTTTTTCTTGTGGATCTGGTGTTACTGCTTGTGTTTTAGCGCTTGCATATTCTTTGGTTAATACTAAATATCATCCAACTATTTATGACGGATCTTGGTCAGAATATGGAAAAATTTAAATTATGAAAACATCAACTAAAATCACGAGTATAATCGTCATCTTCTTTTTAATAATTGCCATAGTGATTATTGGCAGAACAATGATTGGAAATCATTTTAAGAAAAAATTTAGTAAAAGACCTCCTCCTGGAATAATAGTGACCACAACACAAGAGAGAACTTTTGAAAATGTTATAAGTACATACGGAACAGCAGCACCAGTTAAAACTCAGTCATTTAAGGTTGAAAAGTATGAGATATTAAAACCAATAGATTTTAATAAAAAAGTTAAAAAAGGCGATGTTGTTGCTAATCTTAAGAATAGGAAAATTATTGCTCAATTTGATGGGGTTATTGGAAAAAGAGAATTTTCTGAAGATTTAGAAGTATCAAAATCTTCTTTATTAATTAATTTAGAGGATACTAGCTCACTGTATTGCGATGTTGATATACCAGAAATTTTTGTTCCATTTATAAAAGTTGGTTTACCTGTTGATATAAAGTTTTCTGGATATAAAAATAAAATCTATAAAGGTGAAGTTGACTCCTTCGCAAGTAGAATAAGTCAAGACACCAGATCATTGGCTACAAGAATAAAAATGGATAATAAATCTGGAGAAATTTTACCAGGTTCATTTTTAGAAATTTCAATTAAATACAATGTTAGAGATGGTTTAAGTGCACCTGACACAAGTACAATAGTCGAAGGTGAAAATATATTTATTTATAAAGTGGATGATAAAAATAAAGTAATGAAAACAAACGTTACTGTAGGTGATAGATATTTAGGATTTGTAGAGATTTTAGATGGATTAAACAAAGGAGATAAAATTGTTGCTGAAGGTACAAAAAAAGTTAGACCAAATTTAACGATTAGACCTATAGAAAAAGGTGCAAAGAAAAAACAAGGAAATTCTGGTTGGGGCAAAAAAAATGAATCTAAAAAAGCTGAAGAAAAAAAAGGTAAATTTGATTGGTTAAAAAATATTTTTAAAAAATCTGAAAAAGAAAAAAAATAATTAAATGTATATAACCGAAGTTAGTATTAAACGACCTGTTGTTGCTTGGGTAATGTCTTTAATTCTAATTATTTTTGGAATATTTGTTTTTGCGGAGCTACCAGTTCGAGAACTTCCAGATGGAATACAGCCTCCAGTAGTTCAAGTTCAAACTGATTATAAATCAGCGTCAGCAGAAATTGTTGATGAAGAAATAACTCAAAAACTTGAAGATGTTATAGGTGGTGCAGAAGGTATTAAAAACATCGACTCTAGTTCTTTGAATGGACGAAGCAGAATTAATATACAATTTAATACAGATATTGATTTAGACGATGCAGCGAATGATATTAGAGAAAGAGTTGCTCGTGTTGTTGACAATTTACCTAGCGAATCTAATCCACCCCAAATTCTAAAACAAGCAGCAGGTTTCACAACTACAATGTGGGTAGCACTGACATCTCCTACATGGGACGATCTTGATCTTGGAGATTATGCCGAAAGATATTTGATAGATGCTTTTTCAAGTGTTCCAAATGTTGGTAGGATCTTAGTTGGTGGACTAAGAGAGCTTAGTGTAAGAGTTTGGATAGATCCTATCAAATTAGCAGCCAATAACCTTACAATTCAAGAGGTTGAAAGAGCTTTAAGAAATGAAAATCTTAATATTCCTGCTGGTACATTAGAAGCAAATAATAAAGATTTAACTTTAAATATAGATAAGTCTTATTCAAACATAGATACTATAAAGCAACTACCTCTAAGAAAAAATAAAGACAAAGTAGTAATACTTTCTGATGTTGCAAATATAGAATTTGGACCTGTTTCAGAGAAAACTTTATTCAAAGCTCAAAGTAAAAATGCACTCAACCTAAAAACTGTAGGAATTGGCATATACGCTAAAAGTGGTGCTTCAACAGTAGAGCTATCAAACCAAATTAAAGCCAAAATAAAAGAACTTAATAAATCACTTCCGGATGGACTAAGTTTGGAGATAGCATTTAATAGAGCAACATATATTGGTGCTGCAATCGAAGAAGTTTATAAAAGTTTAATTATTGCTTTTGTTTTAGTAGTTTTAATTATTTATCTTTTTCTTGGAAATCTTAAAGCGGTAATTGTACCAGCTGTAGCTCTTCCTGTTAGTTTAATTGGTTCATTTCTTGGATTATACATTTTTGATCTCTCAATAAATATTTTTGTATTATTAAGTTTTATTTTAGCAATAGGAATAATTACTGATGACTCTGTAATTATGACAGATGCTATTTATACTAGAATAGAAAATGGTGAAACACCACTAGTTGCTGCTTATAAAGGTTCTAAGCAAATTACTTTTGCTATTATTGCAACTACTTTAATTTTAATTGCAGTGTTCTTGCCCCTTATATTTATAAAAGGAATATCTGGAACTTTATTTAAAGAAACAGCCATAGCGCTATCATTTTCAATTGTAGTATCATCCTTTGTTGCATTAACTCTATCTCCAATGCTTGGAAGTAAGTTTTTAAATAAAAAAGAAAAAGTTAATTTCTTAGTTAAAAAATTTAATAATAAATTTAAATCTTTTACTGGATTTTATATTGATTCACTCAAGTACTGGATAAATAGACAAAAAACTATTTCGATATTTATAATTTTTATCGTTGCAGCATCTGCTTATCTTTTTAATTTTTCAAAAAAAGAATTGCTGCCTATGGAGGATAGAGGTTCTTATTTAATAATAGGTTCGACAGATGAAGGTAGTTCATTTGAATATACTCAAGAAAAAGCTCAGATAATTGAAGGAAGAATATTAAGATTATTGCAAGCAGAAGATAGCCCATATGAAAGACTAATCATGAGAGTTCCTGGATTTGGAAGATCCGCAACATCTTATAACACTTTTATAATAATTGCTTTACTTGATGAATGGAAAAATAGAGAAAAAAATAGTCAAACTGTATTAAGAGAAGCTATTGGACAAGTAGTTTCGGTTCCAGAAACTTTTGCATTTCCAATATCTCCGCAAGGAATAAGAGTTTCGAGTTACAATAAACCAGTTCAAATGGTTATTTATGGTTCAAGTTATGAGGAGTTAGAGGAAATACAAAATAATGTTCTAAGAGAATTAAGAAAAAATAGAAATATGTTCAGAATTGAAAGTGATTACACTAAAAACAAACCTGAAGTTAAATTAATCACAAACAAAAATCGAGCTAATGACCTAGGTGTATCTACAGAAAATATAGGTAGAACTCTTGAAACACTTTATGGAGGAAAAAGAGTTACTTCATTTAGTAAAGAAGGAAGAGAATACCCAATAATCTTACAACAATATTTAGCTGATAGACGTGATCAAGACGGATTATCAAAAATATTTGTAAGATCTGAAACAACTGGAAAATTAGTTTCAATAGCTAGTCTTGTTGAATTTGAGGAAAAAGGAACTGCAGAGTCACTACCAAGATATAATCGACAAAGAGCTGTTACAATTTCAGCTGCACTATCAGAAAATTATACATTAACTGAAGCTGTTAAATATTTAGAAGATGTAATGTTAAAAGTTGCACCTCAAAACCAAATTACATGGAAAGGTAAATCAGAAGAATTAAAAGAAACTACAAATGAAATATATTTGATTTTTGCTTTAGCGTTATTGACTGCTTATCTAGTAATGGCAGCAACGTTTAACTCTTTTATACACCCTTTCATAATTATTTTGACAGTTCCTTTAGCTGTATTTGGTGGTCTTGTATTTATTTTATTTTTAAATAGTTCAGTAAATATATTTTCACAAATTGCCTTGATCATTCTTATTGGTATTTCTACAAAGAATAGTATTTTAATAGTCGATTATGCCAATCAAATAAGAACGACAGGTGTTAAAATTCAAGAGGCAGTGTTGAAAGCCTGTAAGCTAAGAATTAGACCTATTATAATGACATCACTAAGTACTATGATTGCTATGATACCTTTGGTTATCGGAAATATAGGTCCTGGTGCTGGAGAAGGATCAAGATTAGCAGTTGGTGCAACTATTTTAGGTGGAATGATTATATCAACATTCTTTACTCTATATGTAACCCCTACAATGTATTTAGCATTAGCAAAAAATACTAAGCGGATTGATGCCGTAGATATAGAGCTGAAAAAACAATTAAATTAAAAAATAATATACTTACTTGTAGTTAATTTATTTTTACAATCTGATAATTGTTTTTTATAAATATTTGACTGTTTCTCAACTCTTTTAGCTAAGTTAATAACCTTATTATTTTTTTTATAGTTTTTGTAATTCCCCCACCCCTCATGGTATGCAACATATTGTCTAAAAGCATCTTTCTTTGAAACTTTTAAAATTTTCTCAGTTTTGTTTGTATACCAACCAATAAAATCAACACTATCTTTAAATCTTGCTCTTGTTGCAAATTTATTTCCTGTTTCTTCTTTGTATTGTTTCCAAGTACCTTTCACCGCTTGAGAATATCCAAAAGAACTAGAAGGTCTTTTGTAAGGGATAACTTTGAATATTTTTTGTCTTGGAGGTTTTGCCAACCTATCAAAGCTAGATTCCATCTTTATTATAGCTAATTGTAAATACACTGGTGTACCCCACTTTGCTTCTGCTTTTTTAGCATGCTTGTACCATAAATATCTTTCATTAAATATTGAACAACCATCAGAAACATTTTTTGGTACAGAAGAACAACCGCTTAAAAACAAAATAAATGTAAATATATAAATACTTCTAATATTTTTCATTTTTTTTTAAAAAGAAACTTATAATTACAATTATAACAACACCAATTAAGTTTCCAAATAAATCAGACAATTGAAAACTTCTTCCAGGAATTAAAAAGTGCAAAATTTCTAAAATTATTGAGAGTAAAATCAAATAAATACTTAAAATTTTAAATAATGAAAGCTCTCTATATGTCAAAAACCCAAGTGCTGAAAGAATTAAGAAAGCATAAAAGTGATTCATAGAAATAATAAAATCAGATGTAAATTGTAGTTGTTTTTGACAGTCATTATATAAATAACATCCCAAAAGATCT